>NZ_VMMW01000101.1:0-1118 GCF_013277425.1 Streptococcus sp. 79 | reverse complement strand
ACAATACAAGAAAAACGGGTATACTATTGTTGAGAAAATAAGAGGGAGAGTACCTAAAATGGGACGTAAGCCAAAAAAGAGACCTGAAGAGAGAACAGAATTAGAACGTCTTCAAGCAGAAAATGAGTACCTGAGAGCGGAGAATGCCATCCTAAAAAAGTTAAGAGAACTCCGATTGAAGGAGGAAAAAGAGAAAGAAGAAAGACAGAAATTGTTCAAGAATTAATGACTGATTTTTCGTTAGATATTCTTCTAAAAGCCATTAAATTAGCTCGTTCGACCTACTACTATCACTTGAAACAGCTAGACAAACTAGATAAGAATCAAGAGCTTAAAGCTGAAATTCAATCCATTTTTATCGAACATAAGGGAAATTATGGTTATCGTCGGATTCATTTAGAACTAAGAAATCGTGGTTATCTGGTAAATCATAAAAGAGTTCAACGCTTGATGAAAGTACTCAATTTACAAGCTAAAATGCGACAGAAACGAAAATATTCTTCTCATAAAGGAGATGTGGGTAAGAAGGCAGAAAATCTCATTCAACGTCAATTTGAAGGCTCTAAAACAATGGAAAAGTGCTACACAGATGTGACAGAATTTGCCATTCCAGCAAGTTCTCAAAAGCTTTACTTATCACCAGTTTTAGATGGCTTTAATAGCGAAATTATCGCCTATAATCTTTCAACTTCACCCAACTTAGAACAAGTAAAAACGATGTTGGAACAGGCCTTCACAGAGAAACGCTACGAGAATACGATTCTCCATAGTGACCAAGGCTGGCAATACCAACACGATTCTTATCATCAGTTTCTTGAAGGTAAGGGAATTCAAGCATCCATGTCACGTAAGGGTAACAGCCCAGACAATGGTATGATGGAGTCCTTCTTTGGCATTCTGAAATCGGAGATGTTTTATGGTTATGAGAAGTCATTTCAGTCGCTTAAGCAATTGGAACAAGCCATTGTAGACTATATTGATTACTACAACAATAAACGAATTAAGGTAAAACTAAAAGGACTCAGTCCTGTACAATACAGAACTAAATCCTTAATCTTATGCGTTTTGTTATGCAAAAATCACTGGAGTTTCCATACATATTAAGAGGAAATAGTTGA
>NZ_VMMW01000100.1:0-524 GCF_013277425.1 Streptococcus sp. 79 | reverse complement strand
GCCATTAAACTAGCTCGTTCGACCTACTACTATCACTTGAAACAGCTAGATAAACCAGATAAGGACCAAGAGCTTAAAGCTGAAATTCAATCCATCTTTATCGAACACAAGGGAAATTATGCTTATCGTCGGATTTATTTAGAACTAAGAAATCGTGGTTATCTAGTAAATCATAAAAGAGTTCAAGGCTTGATGAAAGTACTCAATTTACAAGCTAAAATGCGACAGAAACGAAAATATTCTTCTCATAAAGGAGACGTTGGTAAGAAAGCAGAGAATCTCATTCAACGTCAATTTGAAGGCTCTAAAACAATGGAAAAGTGCTACACAGATGTGACAGAATTTGCCATTCCAGCAAGTACTCAAAAGCTTTACTTATCACCAGTTTTAGATGGCTTTAATAGTGAAATTATCGCCTATAATCTTTCAACTTCACCCAACTTAGAACAAGTACAAACAATGTTGGAACAGGCATTCAAAGAGAAGCACTACGAGAATACGATTCTCCATAGTGACCAAGGCTG
>NZ_VMMW01000010.1:0-27063 GCF_013277425.1 Streptococcus sp. 79 | reverse complement strand
CTCGACATGGCTGTGCCCCTCTTTGATGGAATCTAATGCTCGCTGTTTAAAATCTGTACTATATGCCATAGCTTTATTATAACATGCTTGTTTGAAACTAAGCAACTATACTATAATTTGAATCCTTTTGCTCACGATACTACTATAGAAATCAAGCATGAGTAAAACCAGTGGAACTTACCCTGACACGGAATTCCACTGGTTTTTATGATTTTTCTCAGACTAACTTCCAATTCTACTAGCGGTGGAACTTACTTTGGGAATTTAGCTTGTATTCTCTACTCACTTTTTGAAAAAGTTACAAGTCCAATAACTGACAACAAGAGAGAAATTCCAGAAATACTTAGCATAATAGAAATCATGTTATTCTCACCAGTGGCTGGTAACTGTTTTCCTTCTTTGATGACTGTAGCTAAAAGCACTTGTTGATCACTTCCAGCTAGTGTTTTATTCTCATGCTTAGCTTCTATATTGGAATGATGTATTGTAATTGATGTAGCTTTCTCAATTTTATCATTGCTAATTGAAGGCTTAATAGTTGAGACTTGTCTATTTTGACTTACTAATTTAACAGGTTGCACTTGAGAAACTGGCTTGATCGTTACAACTGGTTTAGCTGGAATAACTGGATTAACTGGTGCAACTGCTTTAGTTGGATCAACCGGCTTAACTGGTACAACTGGTTTGGTTGGGATCTCTACTTTATTAGCCTTAAGTTTTACAACCGTTTCTTTTAGAGCTTTGATTACTTCATTAATTTCTTCTTGACTAGCTTCTGCATTTTCCAAAAGTAGCTTAGCTTTGTTGAAAATAAGATGATATGCATCTTTCTCCTCTTTGCTAGCTGTCAAAAATCTTGGATCTTTTTCTTGGAACTTCACTTCATCCTCGATAACATTCTTTAGGCTCATAAAATCTGTTTCTTTCCCATTCAGCTGGTCTTGAGCTTGCAAGAAAGTGGTCAACAGACGGTCAATTTCATCTTGAGTTATCAAATCTTTTGTAATTAATAATGCCAAGAGTTTAAATTCACGATCATATTGACCTTTGCGTTCTTGATCAGAATTTATATATTTACCTTTTTTAACTGTCTCAGCATATGCTTTAATGGCATTCTTCAATGATGTGATATCAGATTCCTTACCATCCAATGTTTGCATAGCAGACTCTAAAGCCTTAACAATTTGGTCAATTTTATCTTGGTTAAGTTTACTTCCTAATGCTAGTTGCGCATCTTTGACACTTTGCTCAAACATCTCTTTTAAATTCTGTTTTGTATTATAATATCTTGGAGTTTTAACTACTTCCATTTGTTTATTTAAAGCTGCAATCAGAGCTAACTTAGAAACAACTGAAAGTGACAAAACATTATTTTTACCAAACAGAACTTTAAATGGTTGAAGATTATCAAGTAATTCATAACCGTTTGACAGATTTACAAGAACTTTATATTCACCAGTAACCACTTTCTTACCATAAGAATGTTTACCATATGTTTCAGCTGGCAAGACTTGACTCTGACCGTCTTCACCTACTAAAGTAATCATTGTAGTTCCAGGAACAGCTTGATTAAAGCCAACTGTTACTGGGGCATATTTCATTTTGTTAGCCAAGAAGGTAATAGTTTGAAAACTATTTTCTTTCGTTAAATCAAATTCCTTAGATAGAGCACTCACAAATTTCAACTCTGTACGATCATAGCTAAAAATTTCTGCAACATAATGCCCAAATTTCAAGAAATTAATATCTTTTGACTTATCAACGGTTACATATTGACCTTCGCTATTTTTAATGCGATAAACATAAGTTGTATCAATCTCATCATTGGTTTTATTGTTTAGTATAGCAATTTTTACACGACCACTATTTTCTTCACCTACAAGATCTTTGAGAGATATAAAATCTACATTTCCCGCAAAGTCTTCCACATAATAGAAGATTTTCGATTTATCAATGTTCTTAGGAAGTGTATAACTACCATCTTCATTTTGTTTGATAATCTGATACTGTTCGATTTCTGAATCTGCCGCCTCTCTATTTTCAGAAGGACGAATATAAAAGACTTTTTCTAGAAGAATTCCGCCATTTCCGACATCCTGAGGTTTACGAGCTATAAATTGTTCTTGATTTTTTTGAGAACGAATATATCCCGAAGTAATCAGAGGTTTTTGTGTATCGATTTGAATTTTAAATATTGTGTATTGTTCTTCAGCTCCAGGGACATCTGGCTTATAACTAATAACATAGTCATAAATTCCATCAGAGACTCGATTTCCATTAGAATCCTGTCCTCCCCAAGCTGTTTTATCTACAATGTAACTTCTTGGATTTCTAGTATCGCCATCAAAATAATTTTTCACAAGGTCTGTTGGACGACTTTGCCAAATAGGCTGACTGTGTGTTGTATCCGAAGAATCATAAACAGTTGCACGAAGATTTACCAAGTTTCTATAGACAAGAGTTTTAAATTGAACAGAATCTTTATTACCATCATCGTTCGGCGAGATAGCAAGGCGAACATTACCCTTTTCATCTAATTGAAGATGGTATTTTCCTTCATCATCTTGTTTCACTCCGAGTACAGTCACTCGATTTCCTTGACGCTCTGCTTTTAAAACATTTACATCATTTTCAGAACTTGTTAAATAAGTTACATCGTCTGAAGGTGAAATTCCTGGATTATCTTTATCAATTTCAGAGTAAAATCCACTGTTTCCTTCCTTAATCAATTGATAAATTGGTTTTTCAATTGCAGGTAGATTTTGGAATTCTCCCTTAAATCCCATAAATGGTAAACCAATAACAGAACCATCATCTGCAGGATTGACAAATCTAACAAATCCTTCTAGAAAATAACCATTTGGCATTATTTTGCTAAGTTCTTCAGTAAACTTACTTGTATCTACACTAACTGTTACTGTCTTCGTACTATGAGCTTTCACAGTTACTTCGGGCCAAACTGTTTCAGTTAGTTTTCGTGGACGGAGAGTGAATTTTCCTTCTTCAACTTCGTCCGTATTTGTATTTACAATCATCTTCAATGTTCGGTCTTTATCCGAAATATTATGAATTGTAACTTCAAAGGTAAATTTATCACCAACATTACCAAGAGTAACACTTGGATAATTATTTGCACCTGTTACAAATAGATCTGTGCTTGTTGCCGCCATCGTGTCAACTACGCCAGCACCTTGGTGACGTGGAGAAGTATAGGCTCCAGTTTGTTTATTAAAATGTGGTTTTGCAGTAGACATAATTAAAGCTTTTACAATCTCTGAAATTTGACTAGCTGATAATTCAGGATGTTTCTTTGCTAAATATTCTTTGACTAATGCTGCGACACCAGCTACATGAGGGGCCGCCATACTTGTTCCACTTATACTTCCATAACTATTGTCGTTAAATGATGAATAGATATTTCCACCAGGTGCAGTAACATCTGGTTTCAATTGTCCATCTGTTGTAACTCCCCAACTTGAAAAATCTGACAATTGGTCTGCAACATCTGATTTACGATTATCCATCTTGTGATTAAAGACAATTTTATACTGACCAGACTTAAGAATTTCACCATAATATTTTGAAATAAAGACAGATGGGATTTTCTTAGCATCACCTGTAACAGACATACTAACATTTGCACCTTCAACGTTGTTATAAATTAAAACTCCAGCTGCACCGTGTTGAAGAGCATTTTTAATCTTATCAGAGAAATGGATTTTACCACGTTGAATCAGTGCTAACTTACCTCTTACATCAATATTAGCAAAATCTTCTTCACGACCAATACCCGTTGCTACATATTCGTATTCTTTCCCTTTTTCAAAATCTTTTTCTGTTTCAGGTCTATTAAAATCAAACTTACCATAATCAAGGGTAGCGTCATTTTCTAAACCTTTTACTTCAAAGACTTCAGTAGTTAGAATTTTATTATTAATCGAAGCAACAGAAATTGAATCTTCTACTGTAGAGGGATTTCCGACGAGACCATAATCAGGATTTTCTGCTAATGGTTGTGAAAAACCTCTACCGAAAGTATTGCTATTACCAGCAGCAATAACAACAGATACTCCTTTAGTGCGTGCTCTTTTTACTGCTTCAATAATATCTGAACCCGCATCTACAGTTGAACCCGCACCTGCACCCAAACTCATATTGATCACATCCGCACCTAACGCAACTGCGTCATCAACGGCTTTTACATAGAGGGCAGAGGCTGTAGTTTTATCTCTATCTGAAAAAACTCTCATAAACATAATTTGAGCTTCTGGCGCCACCCCATAAACCTTCTCAGAATTCGGGGCTTTATTAACTGGATTTCCAGCTACAATACCAGTAACGTGCATTCCATGAGACTCTTTTTCAGCCTCTTTTATATTATCAGTTCCATCAAAGTAATCATAAGCATATACTACCTTGTCACTGTACCATTTTCCATAGTCAATACCGGCAGCTTTTTTAGCTTTTTCGATATCATCCTGATTTTTAAATTTCGCCTTTGACGGATCAGAAATACGCAGAACTTCATGATTCAAATCAAGGCCTGAATCTATAACAGCGACTACAGTTCCTTGCCCTTTGTGTCCTGCTTCCCATGTTTTAGGGACAGTAATCATTTCATTACTGGAGATACTATTTGGCTTTTCTTTATGTCCACTTTGAGATAACGACTGTGATTGTGAACTTTCGGAAGAAGAACTTCTTTCTACTGCTGATTCTTCCTTCTTCTCTTCACTTTTTATAGCAGTCTTTTCTTTCTGTGTGATTACATTCTTGTCTGACTTATTATCTCTATATTCTATAGAATCATCTTGTTTTACTGACGCTGTCGCTTCTGTTTTTTCCTTTGAAGAAGAATCTAGAGCATTCTTGTCAGCCGTGACTGACGGTGCGAGCTTATTTGAATCATCTAATTTATTAATTATTACTGCATGTGTAACTTGATTGGATGTTTCAAATTTCCCCTCAGCAGCACTAACCTGTACTGAAGCAAATCTGCATGCAAAGACCGATAGCAGAAAAATCGTTGCTATTTGGTACTTTTTATGACAAAAATCTTTGCAGTCTCCCATAAAATCACTCCTTTTTATTTAAATTAAAAGTATTATATCCTAAATTATCTGAAAATTCTATCAAAAACTTATTTTGTAACAAAATTGTAATATTAATCACTCTTCTCATGTAATTTAAACATAAAGAAATTTAATCTCGATTAATACAAGACTAAATTTCTTTATTAAATAATTACTTTCCATTCAATTACTCATTAAGCAAAAACCTTACTAATCACGGTCATAGAATAGTTCATGTGCTTTTATAGTAGATTGAAACTAGAATAGTACACCTCTACTTCTAAAACATTGTTAGAAATCGATTTGACTGTCCTGATCGATTTGTCCTATTCTTATTTCATTTTACTATAATCGTGAATTAAGCATTTCAGGAACTGTGACAAACGTAACCGTACAATAACGAAGTCTATTGAAAAATCTCCAGATTAGTGAACTTAGCGATAGTTCCTAATCTGGAGATTTCTTATTTTCACCTTTCTTGTACAACTTTAGTCCATGGTAAATAAGCCTCTAAAACCTCTTTGTTTACGAGAGTTTCCTCGTTTGGAAGACATTCTAGAAGATAGGATAGATATTTCTCGCTATGTAATTGATGACGTTTAGCTGTTTCCAACAAGCTCATAATAATAGCTCTTGCTTTAGCTCCTTCAAAACTTTGAGAAAACAACCACCCTCGCTTTTTAAAATTTAGCTTAGGCTAAAAGAGTCCACTGGACTCTTTTACTCCGTCCCATTTTAGCGTGACTACCACGCTTTGTTCTATCTTTCTTCATATTTAAATAATATCAAAACCAAGCATTAATTTCAATGATAAATAAGTAAACTCATGGCTTTTGAGTAAAGAAAAAAGCTTAGAATGAACTAAGCTTTTTAAAAACGAATCGTTTCACGTGTTTTCTCATATGAGGTAACAAAGCGATTGGTTACACCAGGCTCTGCCACTTCCAATGCTTGAGAAATCTTGTCAAATGAAGCGTGATAATCAAATTCTTTTTCAAAAATATCTAAAGCTTCGTTAAATGCTTCTTGAATGCGTTCATCAAATGAGCGATAGCGGTTAGAATATTGCAAGAGTTGCTCTGTCAAAGTTGCATATTGTACAATATTATAAGTTTCCGTTTCTAAAGCTTCCATATCATTCGTTGCAATTTCAAGAACTCGGGTAACAGATTCAATGTTAATCATTTTTTGTTCTAACTCAACCATTAAATACTCGGTATTATTGCTTGCCGTAAAGAATAACTTCAAGAAAGTTTGTGGAATACCTGGCAGATTGCGTTTTTCCATGTATCGCTTGATAGTATGGAGACGATTGACATAAACATTGGCCTTTTGACGTGCATTAATATCATCTTTCTCAATTTGTGTCAGGCGCTCACTAACTGAAATTTGCTCATCTTCAATATCTTTTAGTTGAGTTTGTAAATCCTCAAGATTTTCTTCAAGAACTGAATAAGCTTGGGTTGGCTCTTCTTGATTTGAAGTTACCTCAACAATAGCTGCCTCAAAACTCTCTAATTCTGTCTGAATACGACGAACATGGCTTGCAACTGTCTCAGGAAGTAAATAGGTCTTGTTCAAACGTGCAATATCTTCTCCCAATAAAGTATTATTCTCTTTCATATGTTGAAGGTAAGTTGGAAGAGTTGCAAGTAGATTTTCCACTACTTTCTGAGCAGCAATTTCTCGAGTAAAAATATTATACAAGGCATTGATTTCCTCTTGTGCCTGTCCATTCTCATATTCGGCATTATCCAATTCCAACTGACGAATATTCTCTTGGTTTTTCTTGAATGCTTCATAAAGCAAGTGGAAACGTGCTTCAATATCCGTTTCAACAAAATGATAATTAGCATCTAAGAGCTTACGATAACCATCTTCTAAATCTTCTAGTTGATCTGGTAGCTCTTTAGATAATGTTGTTACAATTGCTGGTATACGATCAACGATATGTGTCAAAGCCAAGATATGATTTTCAGCATTATCCAAAATCACAGCAGCTTCCACAGGGTCACCCGATGAATTCAAGGTTACAAATTGTGAAAATTCAGATTGGATATTTTCTAATTGTTTTTCAATTTCATCCAAGGCTTGACCATACTGTTCTGAATTTTCAGCAACTCTATGCTGAAGTTCCTCAAATAAATCCAAAGCATGAAGAACACGACCACTATTTTTAGATTCTTGCTTCTCTAAGTCTGCCAAAGCATTGCGAATTTCAGCAATATCTTCTTCAATCAAAGTAATTTGACTCTCAATTTGGTCAATTTGATGACTGGCCTTGAGAAAACGAAATGAATGGTTATAGCCTTCTGCTTCAAAGAGATTATTTTCAATATCGGCAAAAGAGTTGAGAGATAAATCGACCCATTTTTGATTCCATTCACGGAAAGCCACTTGACTTTGTCCAATCAAGTGCATATTTTTTACAGCTTCCACTTCATCATTTACTGGAAGATTGTATAGTTCTTCTTTTCTTTCTTCTAGCGCCTCTAATCTCCCCTCGTTTCGCTTACGTAGAAAGATTGCCACTACATAAGCCAGAACTAAAATGACTGCAATTGCAACCATTAAATAAATTAGTTGTCCATTAGACATATCAAACTCCTTTTTTACTTGAAACAATCGTAACGATTATATCATATTTTTTAGACCAAGGGAACTACTTCTCCCTATTTTTTAGACATCAAGTGTACTATAGACAGCATTTTCTTCGATAAACTCACGACGAGGCTCTACTCGATCCCCCATCAACATATCAAAGATTTTATCTGCTTCTGCAGCATCATCTACAGAAACTCTAGCCATCAAGCGATGTTCGGGATCCATGGTTGTTTCCCACAGCTGATGATCGTCCATTTCACCTAGCCCCTTATAACGCTGAATAGTCGGTTTGGTACGACCTTCACTATAACGGGCTAAAGCTTCTTGGAGTTTGATTTCTTGATCTGCACCCGGCTGGATATATTCTTTAATCTCGCTTCCAACCTTGACACCATAGATTGGTGGTTGGGCAATATAAACATAACCAGCTTCTAGGATTGGTTTCATATAACGATAAATCAAGGTTAAAAGAAGGGTACGAATGTGGGCTCCATCGACATCGGCATCAGTCATCAAAACGAGTTTTTGGTAACGGGCTTTCGAAACATCAAATTCTGCGCCAAACCCTGTTCCCATGGCTGTGAAAAGACTACGAATTTCTTCGTTAGCTAGAATCTTATCCATGCTGGCTTTTTCAACATTCAAAATCTTACCGCGGATTGGAAGAATTGCCTGAAACTCACGATTACGACCAGATTTGGCTGATCCACCAGCTGAGTCTCCTTCGACGATGAAGAGTTCTGTTTCAGCAGGATTGTTAGAAGAACAGTCTGCTAGTTTCCCTGGAAGGTTGGAAATTTCCAAACCAGATTTTTTACGAGTGACTTCACGCGCACGCTTGGCAGCCACACGAGCCTTGGCAGCCAAAATCCCTTTTTCCACGATACGCTTGGCAATCTGTGGATTTTCCATGAGGAAATCGGAGAAGGCTTCACTGAAGAGGCGATTGGTAATCTTGACCACTTCGCTATTTCCCAATTTGGTCTTGGTTTGTCCTTCAAACTGTGGATTTGGGTGTTTAACTGAGATAACTGCAGTTAATCCTTCGCGGACATCTTCCCCAGTTAAATTATCTTCATTGTCTTTCAGTAACTTATTCTTACGAGCATAATCGTTGATAACACGTGTCAAGGCTGTACGGAAACCTTGTTCATGCGTTCCACCTTCATGGGTATGAATATTATTGGCGAAACTCATGACATTTTCATGGTAACCAGTTGTGTACTGCATGGCTACCTCAACTGTGATATCATCCATCTCACCGTCTGTATAGATTGGTGTATCAAAGATTACATCCTTGTTCTCGTTTATATATTCAACGTAACTAGCAATCCCACCTTCATAATGATAATGCTTGGTTTGTTCCAAACCTTCACGCTTATCTGTAATTGAAATTTGAAGACCGCGATTTAGAAAGGCCAACTCTTGAATCCGTTTATTTAATTTATCAAAATCAAAGATTGTTGTTTCAGTGAAGATTTTTGGGTCCGGTGTGAAGTGAACAGTTGTTCCTGTTTTATCCGTATCTCCAACTATTTCAAGATCTGCGACAACATGACCACGACGGTATTCTTGGTAATGAATCTTACCATTTTTGTGAACATGAACGTCTAATTGAGTTGAAAGGGCATTAACAACTGACGACCCCACGCCGTGAAGACCACCTGAAACCTTGTATCCGCCACCGCCAAATTTTCCTCCAGCGTGAAGGACAGTAAAGACAGTCTCAACGGCAGGTCGACCTGTTTTTTCCTGAATATCGACTGGAATACCACGCCCATTATCCACAACAGTAATCGAATCATCTGGCTCAATAAAAACTTGAATATGGCTGGCAAATCCTGCCAAGGCCTCGTCAATTGAGTTATCAACAATTTCCCAGACTAGATGGTGAAGACCTTCTTTTGAGGTTGATCCAATGTACATCCCTGGACGCATACGAACAGCCTCTAAGCCCTCTAAAACTTGAATTTGACTGGCATCATAATCCTGTGCCTGCAGATTTTTGATTTCTTCTGTCATCTTATTCCTTTTTCTTACATGTCTAATACTTGTCTTAAATTCACGATACTGGTAAACAAGTGGGTATCAAGTCCTGCAGCTTGACCTGCTTCGATATCAATCGGTCGATCACCAATGACAAGACCTGAGCTAATCTGATACTTTTTTCTTAAATAAAGCACGGACTCGGGATTTGGCTTTCTCTTAAAGCCTGAGCTAGAAGTCACCACTTCTGTAAAATAAGCTGCTATAGAGGTTTTTTCTAAAATTTCCAAAACCTGATTATTTCGATGAGAGACCAAAAAATGACGGCCACCTTGATTTGAAATGTCTTCCAATAGGTCAAAAACTCCTTCAAATAAAATCGGGTGTTCAAGCTCTCTGGCTTCATTTTCCTTGTACTTTTCTAAAAAATTCTCTAAATTGGGAGCGAATGTCTCAATCGCCAAATCAGTAGAAACCTTTAAAGCTTGATAGACACTGTCATGGTCTTGTATAATGCCATACAGTGCCAATGTTTCAACAAATGCAGCTGTTGAAATTTCATAATTATCCAGTAAAGTTCCACCTAAATCCCAGATATAATCGTGATATTTCATACCCTTCATTATAGCATTTTTTTATGAAAAAAGCGATGATTTCCCTGATTTTTCCACATAAAAAACGAGAGAATAACTCCCGTTTTACTGATTTTTACCAAAGACATCTCGATAGAGCATTCCTGTTCGTAAAGTCTCTGCGTCCCCTCCTAGTTGCTCCACCAACTCGTAGGCAAAGGCAAGGGCTGTTGAAGGACCCCGACTGGTTGTCAACTGACCATCTACCACTACTGTTTCCTTGACGTAGTGACCATCAAGGATTTGCTCTTGAACGCCGTCATAACAAGTGTATCGCTTATTTTTCAATATCTCTGCTTGATTAAGGGCAATTGGTGCCGCACAAATGGCTGCTAGTTTCTTCCCTTCTTGCTCGAAGCTTTGCAATTCTTGAATCAAGGTCTGATTATCACGTAAATGTGCAGAACCAGGCATACCTCCAGGAAGAACAATCATATCATAGTCTGATAAATCTCCATCAAAGACATGATCTGCTCTTACTTGGATTGCATGCGAACCCGTTACTTGCTCTTCAAAACCAACCATATCACATGTGATATTGGCTCGACGCAAGACATCTACAACTGTCAAGGCTTCAATTTCTTCAAAGCCCTGAGCTAACATAACTGCTACTTTTACCATGATTTTCTCCTTATTTAATTTGTTTTAATACAAGCTTTTTCCGTTTGAATGGGACTTTTCCGCTCTTTTCTTCAGCTAGATTAGTCTGGTAACTCATCGATAAAAGCAAACCAACACCAATCAGATTACTGATAATAGCTGATCCCCCTTGCGAAATGAAAGGCAAGGGAATCCCCGTCAAAGGAAGTAGTCCAGTCACAGCACCGATATTCTCAAAGATGTGGAAGAGCAACATCATAATCAAACCTGTGGAAATATAAGTGTAGAACTGGTTATTTGATTTAAGAGTAATCTTCAACATACGGTAAATCAACATGAGATAGAGGGCAATAACCAGGACAGAGCCAATAAAGCCAAAATCTTCTGCAATAACCGTAAAAATCATATCTGACTCTCGAACTGGGATAAGCAGATTCGAAGCATTAAATCCCTGACCAAATAAGCCACCACTCCCAATGGCAATCTGCCCTTGAGCCTGCTGGTAAGTCGTTGTTTGGGCAAACTCAAAGGGATTGAGCCAAGCCAGAATCCGATTAATTTGGTAGGTCGGCATTCCAATCTGGTGAAGAAAAGCTCGTCCGTCCTTGCTAATAAAGATAGCTAAGAAACCAGCAACTCCTGTTACAGCAGTCACAAATACTGGGATAATAATTTTCCAAGAAACCCCTGATAATAAAACGATTCCTGAGAAAATGGCTACAAAAACCAAAGCCGTCCCCAAGTCACTTTGAAGTGCTAAAAGAACTAGGACTGGAATGGTAAAGAGAATCATCCAGAAAATTAACAAAAAGTCCAGCGGAACCGTGCGTCTCCATTCCTTATGTTTCTTTGTAAATTGGACAATAACACGAGCCAACATGAGGATATAGGATATCTTCATAAATTCTGACGGTTGGAACAAGGTGATGCCATTTACCGATACCCAGTTTTTGGCACCCGTTGATGCAACTAAGCTTGGATTATAAAAGACAATCGGCAAGACCATGAGTCCCAAGCCTAAAATATATAGAAAGGGGGTCACCTTCCAAAGAAATTCAGTATTAAAGAGCATGACCACAAAACCAATCACAAGCCCCAAGGCAATCCATGCGACCTGCTGCCCTAAAATGGGCAGAATATTGTTTGGATAATCATGACTAACGGCTATATAAATAGCCACCACGCCAATAACCAGTAGAAAAAACACTGGCAAGAGCAAACTATAATCGACTCTAGAGTCGAGAGAACGTTTCATATATACTAACCTTATACTTTCATACAATACTATTTATCAAAGTTCATTTAAAAATTTATCAACAGCTTCATCAACTTCGGATCGAGAGACGGTTTTAACAGTCGCTTCTTTTGCTAGAGAAGTCACTATTTGCTTACCATATCGTTTTCCGACAATTCTCCTATCCAAAATAAGAGTTAAAGAACGTTGGTGTTCGCGTCTCATACTTCTTCCCAAAGCCTGTTTTAAACGAATAATGGCCATTGGCAATTGATAATCATAAAAGGCATTTTTCCCTTCTTGAATTAGTTCCTGATTGATCTTTTTCGTCAAGGGCTCTTGGGGATTTTGGAAAGGAAGTCTTGGTACAACTTGAATCACAAAAGGATGACTTGAAAAATCAACTCCCTCCCAGAAACTTGCTGCACCAAGCAAGATTTGTTGTTCTCCTTTTTCAAAGCGCTTCTTTAGCTGATGAACATCCCCATTTTTATACTGGGCCAGATGGCTTACAGGAAGTATGTCTGAAACTGCTAGAAGCATATCTTTAGCGGTAAAGAGAACCAAAATCGGTTGCTGGAAAGCTTGAATTTCCACTAGTAAATCAGCTACCTCTTGGGCATAGACTTCTAAGGAAGTTTCTGTCACCAGAGGGAAATCTTTGACCAAGACCACTTCTTGGTCCTGTTTTCTACGAGCTTCAATCTTGACAAATTTGGCTTCAGGATAGCCTAAAAGGTCGGCCAAAGAAACTCTCTGACTAATCTCAAGAGTAGCCGATACTCCCAAGACTTGGCAACTCTCAGGAAGTAAAGAGGACAGAAGAGTACGGCCTGATTTTGTAGAAGAAATCTGAATTTTCTTTTGACTCGTTTCAGTTACTTCAAGCCAGTAATCACCTTCAGCTGTAAAATAGCGAACCAGCTCATCAAAGCCTTCTACTTCTAATTCTGAAAAATACTGATGGAGATTGTCCAGAGAATCTAAGATATTTTTCCTAGATTTACCAGACTGAAATTGTTCTATCAAGTAGAGACACTCAAAGCGAATACTTTCTAGTATCCGTTGTTGAACCCTGTTTTCTTCTCCTACTAAAGCCTTATCAATTAAATCGATAATAGATTGTATATCGTAGGTCTCTTGAAGCAGATTTTCTAAAGCCAACAAAACTTTTTGAACTTCATCGATAATCAGTAAACGGTCACTGACAAATTCAGGATTATCTTCAAGTCTAGTTACAAGATAGGCATGATTGGTCACTAAAAGTTTGCAGGTTTGTGCCCTTTCTTGACTTCGTTTCCAGAAATCTTCCGTCACAAATAAGCTCTTGGATGATAAATTCCCGTCATGACGAAGATCTGTTAGAAAATGTTGGTAACGGTAGAGTTGACCAATTTCATCCAAATCTCCTGTCTCTGTCTCTGTCAGCCAGACCAAGAGTTGCATTTTAAAGCGTCTAAATAAGCGATTTTCATCATTTTCCTGCAAGGAACGATAAAAGGCATCCAACTTCAAATAATTTTGAGGCCCCTTTAAACTATGAATATCTATATGGAACACTTCCTTGAGACGTTTACCTTCTTCTTCCATGATTTGATTTTGAAGAATCTTTGTCGGAACGCTAAGGACAATCTGATGCTCTTTGGCTTGAGATAAAGCGGGTAAGAGATAGCCATAAGTTTTCCCAATCCCAGTCGGCGCTTGAATTAATGATACAGGCTCATCTTTCAATAGCAAGCCAACCTCTTTAGCAAAATTTTCTTGCTCCTCCCTCACTTCAAGATTCAACAGAGAAATATTTTTAGAAAAATCTTGAGATAGTTTTCGTGACTCCATGGGATCTGCAGTTTTCTTGAAATACAGTCCTTGAACTTGGACCAAATCTGAAGAACTCAGAATAGATTGGCTGCGATAAATTTCTTCAATAACCAGGTAGGACTCATATAGGAGGGCGTCAGCCATTTCCAGCAAGCGTTCCAAGAGTCCTTTAGGAAGTTGTGCCATCTTTTCTCGTAAAAAAAGAAGTAATTCCGCAGTAGCTTGGGCATCTGAAAGGGCTGTATGGGCGTGCTTAAGAGGAATTCCTAATTCTCGGCACAATATCGGCAAACTATATTTTTCCAGTTCAGGGAAAAAGACCTGAGCCAATTCGACCGTATCAACACGAGGATTTCTTAGCTCATAACCTTCAAAAAATAAATTTTCCGCCAAAAGATTGGCATCAAACTGAACATTGTGGGCTACAAAAATCCCATCCTCTACCAAGTCAAAGATTTTTCTAGCAACTTGCGAAAAATCAGGTGCTTGCGCCAGACGTTGGTCTGTCAATCCTGTCAGTTCTTTGATATGAGCATCCAAGGGTTCATGTGGATTGACATCCGTCGTATAGTGATCAACGATTTTTCCGTCCTCAATCACGACAATTCCCACTTGGATAATTTTAGCCTTACTACCTGTGCTAGTTGCCTCTAAATCCACCACAACATAGCGATTACCAATCGTTTTCATTATAAAAAATTATACCAAAAAAAGGGCCATTTGGCACCTGCAAACATAGGATAATTTTTAAACTCAAGAAGGTTACTTTTCTTAAAAATCCCAGCAAACAGAGCATCCTAGCCTACTGATTTTTTGAAAATAGTGAAGAAATACGAAAAATTGAGAGAAGAAATATTTGTATCTTCCTTCTCTCAACGAATCATTTACTTTATTTAACCATGTCAGGATCGTAGTCATAAAATCCTGTATCAAGGAAACGGTTTTTAGGGTGAAGTTTACGCACTTCTTCATCCAGCAAGAAGGCTTGGTCATGGCTAAAGTTGCCCTCTTGAATCAAGCTACGCGCTTGGATAAAGAGTTTTGCAATCTCAACAAAGTTTTGACCTGGAGTATAAAGTCCTTCTAATTTCCAGTGAGTAAAACCGTGCTCTACCAATTCTGTCAATTTAGTCATCAAATCAAGGTCATTGTTGGCAAAGATGTGGGTCCCATGATTATCTTCAAAAATGGAATAGTGGCTCTCAGGATCACTTGGCTCAGCCAAGAAAAGGTCACGCTTGCGCGTCTTTTCATCATCGATATGCGTAAAGTTATAGTAGTTTTGCAAGAGTGGACGTTTAGAATGATGGATGACACTAGCACCGTAAACCAAAACTTCAGCAGGAATTTCCAAAATCTCTGGCATTTTAAAGAGTTCAGCAGATGGAATTTCACGCGCCAAAACAGCCTCAGATGCGCCAGCCTTTTGTCCCCAGAAGTTAATCTGACGACTGCTTGTCACCATAGTTGAAGCATCGTAGATGGTCTTAAATGAATAACCATCGCGGTTGACTACGTAAAAGACACCTGCATCCCCAATCGTAATGTAATCGGTCTTGATTTCTTCCAAGAAGTCTAAGAAAGGCTTGATACAGTCCATCATGTCTTGGTGCATGAGGGCATTGACCGCAACAATCAATTCCTTACCAGCATCATGAACCAGATTAGCGATTTCACGCAATTGGTCATGACTAAAGGTTGTTGGCAGACGAAGGCCAAAATCTTTCTCACCGACATAGATACGGTCTACGCCAGCTTCGAGCAGTTGTTCAACTTGTTCAATACTTTCAGCAGTTGCTGTAATGATAATCTTTTCCATAGGAAAAATTATACCATATTTCTCCAAAATCAGCCATGCTTTGAAAATGAAAAGGGACTTTATTCTTTTTGTAACCTTTCTGTAATAATTCTCTGCTGAAAAAATGATAAAATAGGTATGTACTGTTAAGGAGAGAATCATGCCCGTAAGAAAATTACAATCCTATGAGGTAGACTATCAAGAAGAATTAAACCAGCAACTTCCTCATTATCAAGCTTATACACCTGAAGCACAAGCTGATAGCAATCTCAAAGAAATTTTATTTTTTGTCAATATCGCTGTTTTTTGTATCTGCATTGCCATCTTTAGTTTTATCTTTTTGTCGTTAAAATTAACAACTGTGCTCGCCTTACCTGCAGCAATAGTATCCAGCTTACTTGTTTTAAAAGTCCAACGCTCTGTTATCAAACGAAAACTTAAAAAATAAACATATCGCCCCATCTGGAGCGATATGTTTATTTTTTCTTTTTAGATGGTGTGTGGATGGCAATCTTCACTTCAAAGATTGTTCCCTTGGGTTTATTATCTTTGACAGTAATGGTTCCTTTTAGAGCATCTACAATTTGCTTGGCTAGGGATAATCCTAAACCAAAACCACCTTTTTGCCGGGTTCTAGCCTTGTCGACTCGATAAAAACGATCAAAAATTTTCTTTTTATCTTCTGTCGAAATACCGACTCCATTATCGGAAACTAGCAAATAAAGATTACGATCGGTCGCCGAGATAAGAAAATCAATTTCACCATCCTCTTCAGTATACTTGACAGCATTATCAAATAGGATAGTCATCAACTGCTTCAAGAGAAGTTGATCCGTCACAATCGGACGATGGATCCGATTTTCAAAACGGAAGACACGATCATTTTCCGACGCAATCATCTCATAGTTTGTGAAAGTTGTATTGAAAAAACTGGTTGGAACTTCTGCAAGTTCCGGCTTAATCCCATCATCTCTCCGAGCTAAGTTCAACAAGTTCGTTGTCAAAAAACGCATATTTCGGACTTCTTCCAAACTCGATGCAATGCTTTCGCTCACATCCATAATGGTAGCTTCTGGCTTACGGAAAAGGGTCTCTAAGCGATTTTGCAAAACTGCAAGTGGAGTTCGTAACTCATGACTGGCATTTTCCACAAAGGACTGTTGCTTCTGCATGCTCTCAAGCAGGGGCCTAACACTGACCCTAGCTAGATAGAGACTGGCAAGCAAAGACAAAATCCAGAAACTTGCCATCACAACCACAATTAATTGCTCATGCTTTTGACTGGCCTGCTCCAACTGACTGGTATTAATCAAGACAGCGGCATACTTGATATTAGTTGAAACCGAACTGATATTCGTTTCCATCAATATCATACGATAGATTTCTTCCTGCCCATAGCTATTAAAAACCTGAATCTGGTAGATATGTCCTAGTTCTTTTTTCTCTAATTTAATCTTATCCAAGCCCAAAAATCGATTTCCAGAAAGGAGCTGGGTAAAATTCTTATCAAAAAGAATAACCTCCGTATTGGAGCTGACATTGGGTTTTATCTCAGTCTTGCTAGTATCTGTAGCGGCATTTTCTAAATCTTTAATCTCTTCTGTTGCCCTATTTACTGCCAGCTGAATAACTGCCTGAGGATTTTCACTCAGTCCGTGGAGCTTATCATCTACTGAAGTATAAAGACTCGAATGCATGACCTGTAAAATAATCAGAGTCATTGTCGAGAAAATCAAGGTAAAGACACCAAAGTTGCGGATAAAATAACTAAAGTCATCCGCATACCATGTTTTTTTTAGTTTACTGAACATCTTTTAAAATATACCCAACACTGCGCAAGGTTTGCAAATTCTCTGCAAAAGTGGTTCCTTTTAATTTCTTACGGACTTTTGAAACATAGACTTCGACAACTGAAATCGTTGTATCACTATCAAATCCCCATAGACGATCAAAAATCTGCGTCTTAGGCAAAATAACATTTTGATTTTGAAGGAAATAAACCAATAAATCGAACTCTTTCCCCAGCAATTCGACAGTAGTATCTTCAACCTTAACTGTATTTGTTGATAAATTGATGAGAATATCTCCATAAGATAGCGTATTTTCATTAAACTTGCCTGAACGTTTGAGAAGGGCCTGAATCCGCATTTTGAGTTCTTCTAGGTAGAAAGGCTTGGTCAGATAATCATCCGCTCCCAGTTCAAATCCATGTCCCTTGTCATCCAAACTTTCCTTGGCAGTCATGATCAGAACTGGAGTTGTAATCCCCTTTTCACGCAATTCTTTCAAGACTTGGAAGCCATTTTTTTCTGGTAACATCAAATCGAGCAAAATCAAGTCATAGACACCACTTTCAGCTTCGTAGAGACCTTCTTCTCCATCAAATACCTGCATGACATCCGCAAAATCGTCTAAAAAGTCAAATACTGAATTTGACAGACCTAGGTCATCCTCAACTAATAAGATTTTTATCATGAGAAACTCCTCCTTATTAAAACCATTATACCAAATTTGCCTTAAAAAAAACTCAACTCTCTGCATTTTATATGAGATAGCTGAGTTTTCTTTTATTTAGTCTTAATTATTTAGTTCCGTATTGAAGAACAACTGCTTCCACTGCAGCTTTTTCACGGTTAATCAAGTCAACACGCGCTGCAATTTCTTTGATTCCCATACCGATGTTACGGCTAAGAGCAAGGTCAGAAAGTTGCGGTTCAAAGAACTCCTTGTATTCCGCCAAGCGTTGCTGAGTCTTAAATACGTGAGCAGGAAGGATGACAAAGCTATCAAAGCTCATATCTCCACCAAGAGCTGCCTTAATCCAAGCCCAGTTTTCACGCGCCCAAGACCAAGCTGGTTCCTGAGTTACTTGGTGAGCTAGGAATTGGTAATACCAAGCAGACAAGTCCTGTGGTTTCACCACAAATTTGTCCTTCCAAGCAGCAATCAAGGTTTGGATATTGTCCGCATCTTTACTATAGGCAAGAGCAGATGCCAACTGACGTTTAAAGACAGCATCTGTTGCATGAGTATAAGTATCAAGATAAAGTGCTAACAAGTCTTTAGTCTCATGATGTTTCATCTCATTGATCAGAACTTGTGAGCGAATAGCTGCTGGAAGTCCTGCAAGATTCTCCTTGTGAGCCGCGAAGATTTGGCTAGCGACTTGACTAGCTTCTGCATCATTTGAGCGAATCATCATCGAAACAGCCAACTGACGAACCAATTCATCCTCATCTGATTCTCCGTCTTTAGCTTCAAAACCAAGACGGTTATAGTTGTGACGAGCCAATTTAGCAACCAAGGCTTTGAAGGCTCTTTCAGCTTCTGTTCCTTCATCGATAAAGCGCTCAAGGGCAGAAATGACTTCAGAAACAGCTGAAACGACAAGGTAAGATTCTTCTTTAGCAAGTTTATCAAGGACTGGGAGCAAATCTGCATAAGAAATGTGTCCTGCTTCAGCAAGCAAACGACGTTCTTGGACGATTTGCAATTTGCTTGTGTTATCAAGATCAACTAGGTCAGAAAGAACAGCATCTAACAAGTCTCCTTGATAGCCTGTAATGTAGTGGGCTGTATTTTCAGTGTTGAGACGAAGAGCTCCTTCATTTTCAGCAAGAAGAGCTGCGTAGCCAGGGATTTCGATACTTTCAGTTTCGAGTGTATCAGGCAAGCCTTTCCAGTTGCTATTGAGTGGCACCACCCAGAGACGGTTCTTGTCTTCGTTCTCACCGATGAAGAATTGTTTTTGTGAAATCTTCAAGACATCATTTTCAACTTTGACAGTAAGAACTGGGTAACCAGGCTGTTCCAACCAAGAATCCATGAAGGCTGCGACATCACGTCCTGACGCTTGACCAAGGGCATCCCAAAGGTCACGACCAATGGTGTTGCTGTATTGGTGTTTTTCAAAGTAGGCATGCAAACCTTTGGCAAAATCAGCATCTCCTAGCCAACGGCGAAGCATGTGCATGAGACGGCTTCCTTTGGCATAGACGATAGCACCATCAAAGAGGGTATTGATTTCATCTGGGTGTTTGACTTCGACGTGAACAGACTGTACGCCATCAGTCGCGTCACGTTCAAGAGCAAGAGGTACTCCACCTGTTTGGAAATCTTCAAAGATATTCCAGCTTGGCTCGATAGCATCCACACAGACGTATTCCATCATGTTAGCAAAGCTTTCATTGAGCCAAAGGTCATCCCACCATTTCATAGTAACAAGGTTACCAAACCATTGGTGAGCCAATTCATGGGCCACAACAAGGGCAACTTGTTGACGGCTAGCAAATGTAGAGTTCTCATCGACAACCAAGTAAACTTCACGGTAGGTCACAAGACCCCAGTTTTCCATAGCACCAGCTGAGAAGTCAGGAAGGGCGATGTGGAGAGATTGAGGAATTGGGTACTTAACTCCATAGTAATCTTCGTAAAACTCGATAGAGCGAACAGCGATATCCAGTGAGAAATCAAGATTTGAAAGTGGATGTGCTTTGGTTGAGTAGACACCTACCAGGGTACCATTTTTAGTTTTAGCGGTCACCCCTTGCAAATCACCAGCAACAAAGGCCAACAAGTAAGAAGACATGCGAGGTGTTGTCTCAAACTTCCAGATACCTGTTTCCTTACGGTTTTCAACATCGATTTCTGGCATGTTTGACAAGGCCAATTCACCTTCTGCTTGGTCAAAGCGAAGAGAGAGGTCAAAAGTTGCTTTGGCTTCAGGCTCATCCACACATGGGAAAGCTTCGCGCGCAAAATGGCTCTCGAACTGAGTAGACAAGACCTCCTTCTTGACTCCATCAACTGTATAATAAGAAGGGTAAATCCCTGTCATGTTGTCTGTAATTTTACCAGAAAAGGCAAGAACCAATTCAACTTGACCAGCCTCAGCCAATTCGATATGAAGGGCTTCATTGTCATGGTCAACTGTAAATGGACGAGCTTGACCTGCAACTTCTACAGAGGTGATTTCCAAATCTTTTTGGTGGAGGGAGATGCAGTCACTCTGTGCTTGACCAGTGATGGTCACTTTCCCAGAAAAAGTCTTGGTCTCACGACTCAAATCTAAAAATAAATCATAATGTTCAGGAACAAATTGCTTAATAAAATGTTCAACTGCTTGCATAGTTTTCTCCTATTCTAAGTTTAAGAGCTGCTGCTCTTCTTCAAACAAACTTATTATATCATATTTTGCTTGAGAAAAAAGGATTGGACAGCGATTTCCAAAACTTTCTTCCTTCTAATAGTCTACAGTGGGTAGACCTTGCGAAATTCTTCTAAAACAACCTTGCTTTCAGGTGTAAAAGTCAGTCCTGCTTCACCCAAACAGTCTCTGAAAAAGTCCTCATGAACCTGGCGCCAATAGGCTAAAGATTTGTCTCCCTCACCTTCCTTATAGGCATGGTCAGCTGACACTCGATTGAAGGGGTTAACAGAAACCTTTGTAATTTCGACAATGCAGACAGCCTGATTTTGACTATCTAAAATGACATCGAAGATCCCTTCTTGCGGAAGGGGTTCGTCCTCTACTGCGTAGAGATCGTAGGCTGATGCTGTTGCTGTCTTTTCTCCTTTAAACACCAAATCCGCTAAAAGATCTGGTTCAACTCCAAAAGCCCAAGCATCGATTTCATCTCCGATCAAAGGATTGATTTGCTTGTATTTATTCCACATTTCTTGCGGTATCATGGGTACTCCTTTGTAATTTTTTACTTTCTTCTTTTATGTGTTTAAGATGATCTGGATGGTCAATCTCTAAATCAAAAATCTCTGGAATAGAACTGTAGTGGATAATGCACTTGATACCCAACTGATTCATTTTTTGTATGAAAGAAGTATTCAGATAGCCTGCTACAGCAAAATCAATCTTGTTCTTTCTTGCTTTATCCTGCATATCTCTTAGCATATCTAACATTATTGGACTTTCCATATCATGCCATTGACTGTTTCTCATAGTCGCAAAAACAAAGTAAGTCAAATCATTCATTCCAACTACAATCTTTGAAATGCCCGTTTCCAGTATACTAGATAAGTCAAAATACGCTGACGGTAATTCAATCATCGTTCCGACTTTCCCAGTAAAGCCATACTGACGCAATACTGTAATAGCTTGTTTTAATTGGTCGGCATCATTGACAAAAGGAAAGATAAGAGATAGATTGGGGTTGGTTTGATAAACTTCTGTAACGACATGTGCTTCAGCCTGAAATTCATCCAAACACGCCAGTAAACGCCTAGTTCCTCTATAGCCAAACAAGGGATGCCCTTCGTCAAAAAACTCTTTAGTCCCCACTAAACAATTGGCTTCTGTATTCGTTAATTCAGTAAAACGATACCAAACTTCTTCATCTGAGTACAGGGAGCAGATAGTCTCTAGATAATCTTTTACAAATTGCTGACAACTTGCTAATATGATGTTTTGATTAAGCTCTCTCAACAAATATTCCCCACGAATCATGCCGACGTGGTGAAATAGTTGAGGATAAATTTTTTCAAGAATTTTTTCGCCACTAAGGGCAAGTTGATTTTTCATAGCCATTCACCTCGTCTTAAAAGATACAATATCATATATAATTATATGAAACTTTCCTCTAGTTCAAAAGCTTCATAAGGTTCAGATAACTCATATCCTAAAAATTCTGCTACTTTTTTGGAAGCCTCATTATGAGCATCCCAAAGTGGAAACATATCTCTATTTAAACTCTCTAGAATCATTGCAGCACCAAGCTTTTTAGCAAATCCATTCCCTTGTTCGTTTGGTCTAGTTGCAACTTCCACTTCAACTGCTTTACGGTAAACTAACCCTGAGGAAATCCCAGCAATCAGTTCATTATTTTTAAGAATCACAAAGCCAAATCCACCTTTTAAAACAAAATCCTGATAGGACTCAAAATCCCCCTGTAAATCCTGTGACCATTCTTCCGTAGAAAAGCAGTTATAAATATGATTATCAATAGGCACAATATTGTAACCTTCCTCTAAATGAGTAACTAGATTATTTAAAAATTCAACTTGAAAATTTGCCTTATCTTTAAAAGAATAGCGAGTAAAAGAATTTAGCCCCACTTTTCGATGCAGAAAATCTTGCCAATTAGTATTTTCTGAAATAATAATCTTATAATCTAAACCATATTTTCTAACAAAATCTTCCCAAAATCTGGAATCCAACTCCCCTGCTAGGTATAGAAAATTCCCAACATCATAAAAGCTTGTTGTCCTATCATTGTTTCGGTAGACAGTTCCAATTTGAGATTTAAGACCATAGAGAACCATATTTTTCTTCCATGTTTTAAATAGTTCCATTATCCCTCTACTTCACCTTCCAATTCATGTAAGAAGTCTTGTCCAGTTCTGGAAATCCTAATAATTCAGACTTAACCTTCGAGACTAATGGCGATGCATTTTCTTCTGTAATCTCTTGAATATCCATCCAAATATATCCAAGTGAATCATTCGCACCATCAGACACAGCTTCCGAAGTCGTAACTTGAGGTGCACTCTCATTCATTTCAACATCATACAAGGCCATGACATGGTGAACCATAAAATTTGTTAACTCTTCTCTGACGAAAACATCGTAGATTCGAGGATTAGAGTAGCTTCTAACAGTAAATCCCGTCTCTTCCATAACTTCTCTAGTCAGCGTTTCCGTCAGTCCTTCACCAAGTTGCTGACTGCCTCCAGGTAGATCATACCGATGTTGATAAGGGCCTCTCGTTTTTTCAATGCAGAGTAACTTCCCATTTTCTAAGCAAACAGCGTAGACTCCAAAGTGTCTTTTGATTTCCATCCAAATCCTCCTACTTCAAAGACCAGCCACCATCTATTGTCAGAATTTGACCCTGCATGGCAGATACCTTACCACTGGCCAAAAAGAGACTGACTTCTGCCACTTCCTCTGGTTCAATCCAGCGCTTGATTGGTGTTTCACTAGCAACCCAGTCAGCCAATCCACCTGGCTCAAAATCTGCAGAGGTCATAGCTGTCTTGACTGCTCCTGGAGCGATACCAAAGACCTGAATCCCAGCTTCAGCATAGTCTAGAGCCAACTGCTTGGTAAAGCCAGCCAAGGCATGCTTAGAGGAAGTATAGGCGTGACCACCTCCACCTGCTAGGCTAGAAGCAATGGAACACATATTGATGATGATTCCCTTTTTATTTTCCAGCATTTGTGTCAAATAATACCGAGTCAACTCAACAGGAGTCATGTAGTTAATTTCAAAAATCTCTTGAATGTCCTGCGCTGATTGTTCCAATAGGGTTTTATAATCATCCAAAACTCCTGCAGTATTACACAAAATATCTACCTGAGGACACCAGTCAAAAATAGGTTCCAAGTTCAAGGTCAAATCTCTCTGTAGAAAGTGGAAATCACCCTGTAATAGTGGATTTTCACCTTGATCCACTCCATAAACTTGAAAGCCCTTCTCTAAAAAGAGTCGAGCCTGAGCTAGGCCGATCCCTGAACTCACTCCCGTAATCAATACACGTCTAGTCATGCACTTCTACCCAATCTGTCGCCAAAACATCACAAGGTGTCGGGCTCCACATGGAAAAACCTTCTCCTTCTCCAGACACGTTGATTAGGAAATAAGGTGTCACTTCAAGTGCAACCCCATTTTGCTCGATAGTGTCAAAAAGTTGGACATAGTTTTCAGCACCTCCCCAACCAGTTCGTACATATTTTTTCTTAGCCTTTAACCCAGGCAGGATTTCTTCAAAAGTCATGTTATTCTCCTTTAAAATCAATAATTCTTCCCTTCATTATAACAAAAAAACCGCTTTGCAACGGCTTTTTGACTGTGATTTATTTACATCTGCTTCTACTTACGGCAAATTATTCCCTGCTGCAAGATAAATTTCATACCATTCTTTTCTTGTTAAGCTAAAGTTTGCCGCTTGGCTAACTTCTCTCAAGTGATTAGGATTTGTGGTACCTACGACTGCCTGCATTTTTGCTGGATAACGCAATATCCAAGAAATGGCAATAGTTGAAGGGGTTACTCCATATTTAATAGCTAAACGATCAAGTACTTGATTTAAAGCTTGAAATTTCTCATTTCCAACAAAATTCCCTTTAAAATACCCGAATTGTAAGACAGACCAGGCTTGAATGACCACATCGTGTAATTGGCAATATTCAAAAATGCTGCCATCTCGCATAGCTGCTTGACTATCTTCCATATTAACATGAAAACCTGATTCAAATCCTGGAGTAAAAGCCGCACTCAATTGTAGCTGATTAACAGCTAACGGCTGCTTGACATCTTTTTTAAGTAACTCCATCATCATAGGATTTTGATTAGAAACTCCAAAATCTCGAACCTTACCTTGTTTATAAAGGAGATCAAAGGCTTCTGCTACTTGGTCAGATTCCATCAAAGCATCTGGTCGATGAAGAAGCAAGCTATCTAGATGATCAATCTTCAATCTTTGCAAAATACCGTCAACTGATTTTATAATATAGTCCTTAGAAAAATCAAAATAGGTAAATTCTTCAATGCGAATGCCACATTTGGACTGAATCCACATCTTTTCTCTTAAATCTGGACGATTTTTTAGGACAAGACCTAGCAGTTCTTCACAACGACCACGACCATAAATATCAGCCAAGTCGAAAGCATTGATTCCAACAGAAAGTGCTGTTTCTACAAGCTCTTCAACTTCTTTTACAGACTTATCTTCTATTCTCATCATTCCGAGAACAATTTCTGATAATTCTTTGTCATCTTGACCAAGAGTTATGTATCTCATCAAATTTTTCTCCTTTAATTCTACATTCTTCATTTAATTATAACAAAAAACCGCTTTGCAACGGCTTTTTGACTATATTTCACTCCATTTTATCTTCTTAAACCCACGGAACAAGACAAAGATTCCAATAAAGAGGACAGCTAAAGGAATAATCTTTGTGAGGAAAACATTTGAAATGCCCATCCACTCATAATAACGGAGCAGAGAACCCACCACAAGATGGGCAACAATCATACTGACAAAGGGACGAAAGACAGCTTCTTTCCAATTCCAAATACTGATGACTAGAGAAAGCGTAAAGACAAGGAAACTATCCCAGGGAGCAGGAAGATAAAATGCTCCTTCTTGTACAAAACTTCCTATTCCTACATATCCCAGAACAACTAGAAGGACAAGAATCCCAACGACAATATAGGTGCCAATTTTCATTTTAGGAGAATCTTGGACTAAGCCCCAACGTAAGATTGTGGCCACAAGTCCAAATCCAATCAGAAAAAGAAGAAGTTGCCCTAAAAAAGTAAGCAAATTGACTGTTAAGAGAGGACCTTTAGAAAAATCACCCAGTAGATGATAGTAACGTAATACCACTAGGACAAAAATTGGTGTTAAAAGGGACTCCTTGATAGAACTGTGTGGTGCTTCCTTGAGAATCTCTTTCATTATTTTTTTAGGATTCTTACCTAAATAATCCTCTGCACTCATGCCATCTCGTTCTGCTTCTGAGAAATCTAGCATCATCAAATAGATCTGCTCTCTGAGATAGTCTTCATCATAGAGAAATCCAGCAAGATTAAAACTATCCCACAGTTCCTCAAAATACTGCTGATTGTCCTCAGAAAACTCATGCAACAAATTGTTTGTTTCTTCATAATACTTCATTTTCTTCATGGTTTAACCCCCATTCTTAATCCCTTCTACTTTTTGACTCAAATCGTCCCATTGTTGCCAAAAGACCGAGACACGCTCTTCTCCTTCTTTGGTTAACGAAAAATACTTCCGATCTGGACCATCTGGCGACGGGCGCATGTCGCCTCTTATCCATTGATTTTTTTCTAACTTTTGCAACAAAGGATAAATAGTTCCTGGAACGATAGTATCAAATTCAGCCTCTCGCAAAGTCTGAACCAACTCATAACCATACCGCTCTTTTTGACCAATCATATCCAAGACACAACCTTCAAGAACACCTTTTAACAGTTGAGTTTCTTTCATCCCTTCTCCCTTCTAATCTATTTTGTAATACCTACTAGTAGCTTCAGCTATAGTATACCACTTCCACACTAGTTTGTAAAGCATAATAGTTAATACTCTTCGAAAATCTCTTCAAACCACGCCAGCGTCGCCTTAGGGTATATATGTGACTGACTTCGTCAGTCTTATCTACAACCTCAAAACAGTGTTTTGAGCTGACTTCGTCAGTTCTATCTACAACCTCAAAACTGTGTTTTGAGCTGACTTCGTCAGTTTCATCTACAACCTCAAAACGGTGCTTTGAGCAACCTGCGGCTAGCTTCCTAGTTTGCTCTTTGATTTTTATTGAGTGTAAGTCATAACCACCCGTGA
>NZ_VMMW01000001.1:96554-121071 GCF_013277425.1 Streptococcus sp. 79 | reverse complement strand
GACTTCGTCAGTTCTATCCGCAACCTCAAAACGGTGTTTTGAGCTGACTTCGTCAGTTTCATCTACAACCTCAAAACGGTGTTTTGAGCTGACTTCGTCAGTTCTATCTGCAACCTCAAAACGGTGTTTTGAGCAGGCTACGGCTAGCTTCCTAATTTGCTCTTTGATTTTTTGAGTATAAGGACATGTTGGATTCTATGTGCTGTATTGTCAACAATACACTCTTCTTCCTGTATATCTACCAACATGATTTACAGAATTTTATTTTACTATAATTTTACCTATATTCCAAGACAGAAATAAAATAATCAAGAACAAAAACGCATATAACCAATAACTAGCTATATGCATTTTAACACTTAAAGCGAACTGTTAAGTTGCGACTAGTGGTATCCAGTCCTAAGTAAGTCGGAAATATACAGTTTATTTACGACTAGCAAGGCATTTACCCGGCAATAAGAGCCCATCTAAATTGACTTTTTCTTAAAGTAGAAATTTCTACGAAAACTATCTAAATAAACTTTTAATCTCTATGACGGACAAAACATGTCTCAGTTATTCATCAACATCCAAGGTTCTAGTAGTTGACCCACTCCCCATTGGAGTTAACTTTATAACCATCTACTATAGTATTAACCGCTAATCTTCCGCTTTCATTGACATAGTACCATTTGTCTCCAACTTGGAACCATTGATTTACCTTCATTGCACCAGATGATTCCTGATAGTACCAATGGTCTCCATCTTTTATCCAACCAGTTGCCATTGAACCGTTAGCATTGAGATAGTACCACACACCACTGGATTCAACCCAGCCAGTAGACATTGCTCCGCTCTCACTCAAATAATACCATTGGTTACCATCTCTGACCCAACCAGTTGCCATTGAGCCGTTAGCATTGAGATAGTACCACACACCACTGGATTCAACCCAGCCAGTAGACATTGCTCCACTCTCACTCAAATAATACCATTGATTACCATCTCTGACCCAACCAGTTGCCATCGCACCAGTAGAACTCAAGTAGTACCATTTATCCGCTTCCTGATGCCAGCCTTTCACCACTTCACCAGCAGATGTATAAAAATACCACGCACCATTTTCTTGCTTCCAACCAGTCGTTATTGGAACTTTAGTCTCAGTTTTAATAACATCTCCTACATAAGATTGGAGGTAACGAGGAGCAAAAGAAGTAAGAGGAGAGTTTGCTACCATTCTATCTGAAGACCCCAAAGATAATTTATCCTTCTCTGACTTCCTTTCTGTCATCTCCTCAGATACATTTTCTCTTACTGTATTCATGGTCTCGACAGGATTTTCTTTCGCATCTTCAGGAATTCTACTGCCAGCTAGTATAACTGGTAAATCATGCATACTGTCAATTCTACCGGCCAGTAGACCTGTAATTTCTTGACCTGCATCTTCTTTATTAAAGGTGAAAAGTAGAGTTTTTTGATCTGCTTGGGTCAAGAAGGTAGCCTTGTGTCCATTCGCTAAAGTCAAAGTCGGAATAGAATTCACTAGTACCTCAGAATCAAATTGCATAGCTAAGATACCTTGTTCTGCATCCTCTTCTTCTGTTTCCAATTTACGAACGTCCCTGATAGTTACACTCGTTGGATATACCGGATCTTTTGTTAAAAAGTCCCAATTAAATTTTCTAAATGATAGGGTATAGTCATTTTGTCCTTTTTCAGTGTGTTCATACAAGATACCATACTCCCCATTTCCTAATTCTTGGAGCGAATTATAGGCAAACTCTCCTTTTTGAATTGGTCTATGATGTAACCAAGTCAAGTCTCCGTTGTCCTCTACACGAGCCAAATGAGCCATTCCATTCGTCCGTTTAGGTCCTCCTGAATTGGTTAAAATGATGTATTCTTTTCCTTCGTGCATGGTGTGAATAGCAGCCATTTGGACATAAACATCTTTAACCTGATTGTATCTCTTGATTTCCTTGTCCCAAGTTTGCCCACCATCTTTACTTGTGGCAACCTGTAAATCACCCGTTAATCCTCTCATAAAGAGTTTCACATCACCATTATTTAACTGTACAGCAACTGACTCTGTATTTTGGGCAGGACTATTATTCATAGTTGAGGAATGAATTTTCCTTCCGCCTACTGTCCTATCATCATTGACAGCAGCTCCAGCCTGCCATGTTTCTCCATGGTCATCTGAATAAATCAAACGAGAAGACTGGGATCCGCTTAGATGGGAGATAGCATTGGTGGTATAAGTAGGAACTAAGATACGACCCTTGTGCTCTCCTGTTCTAAGCACAATTCCTGTACCTGGACCTGTTCCTAAAAATTTCATCCAATCTTGGCGAATTGATGGTGTAATATCTCTTGGTTGCGACCATGTTTTCCCATCATCATCACTATAAGAAAGCCACAAATAGCTCGTATAGGCTACACGAAATGGATTTTTAGCAGATGGAGCAAAGTAGATATTCCCAAGAAGCTCTTCTCCTTTATAGAGGTCACCCTTATCTCTGTAGGCTTCTTCTTTTGGATCCACTACAACGCGATAATCTGTTTTTTGATTATTTGCATCATATACTTCTCCGTTTTCTCGGACAGTATATGCTTGATTTTCCCCTTGTTTATATAGTAATTGATAGTGCTTATCTCCAACTTGTTGATAAGCTTTTTGAGGTTTGTTTGGCATTCCAAAGACAGCTCGACCTTCTGGAAACATATCGTAGATTGAAAAAATTCTCTTTGTGGTAGGATCTTGAACCAAGACCATATCGATATTAAGTGGAGATGGTGCCTGCGGATCTTTTGCTTCTGGATTGTCTCGCAAGTTGGTCAAGGTTAAGGTTGGCTGCCAAGTAGTTCCCCCATCCTCACTTCTCCTAACGACCATAGCAATATCTCCCCAATCAGAATGGTGGAGACGACGCTGATCTGCCCCTGCCAGTAATGTTCCTTTATCCGTACGTAGCAAAGCTGGAATCCGATAACTCTTAATTCCTTCACTATTTGGCTTACCATTGACACCGCTCATAAACAACTCTTGCTTCTCTGTCAAGACTGCCCCTTCAGGAAGTGACGGCTCAATATCTGTCACATCAAATAACTGGCTACGTTTTTTGACTTCCTCTGGAGTTAGAGCACGATTGTATACAGTCAGATTACGAATAGAGAGATTTGAGCCCCACTTCAGTTCTCCTGCTCTATTAGTTGCACCTAACTGAAGTTTATCCACATCTGGCATGTCTGCCAGGAATTTCCCTGACTTTTTATTCGTACGAGATAATACACCATTCACATAAAGACGAACCTGACCATTTGGACTATCCTTTCTTGGTCTTTCAACAGTAAAAGTAACCGAATTATACTTGCCTGGTCTAATCTTCAAAGGCGCATCTGTATAACTTCCATAAAATTGGCTACCATCAGCTCCACGTCCCTCTATCAAAGCTGTCCCATTATTGATTGCCATTGTAAAGTACTCATTTACTTTAGTTGTACTGGAAGCAGAAAAGAGATTGTAAAAACTAGGACCATCAGCAGCCGGTTTGAACTCCACATGAACAGTTGCATTTTGGAGTCCCTTTACTTTCTCTAATTCATCAGACAAGTCTACTCTTTTTCCATTTGAATCATTCGTCTCTAAGTCATCTTTTTCTATCACTGTTTCGACATTTTCCAAATCTCGTGCATAGTAATCTCTTGGAATTTTTTCTTCTTGCTTATCTTCCCTTTCTTGTTCTTGCTCATTGCCAGAAAGTTCAGTCTCTGAAACAGACTCTACATGCTCTGCAGGAAGAGTTATATTTTCTCCTTCCTCAGAAGGCTGGCTCTTTTCTGTATCAGTTAGGGTTGAGCTCCCCCCCCCCCCCCCGAAAGTTGAGTTTCATTTGCCAGAGGTTGCTCACTCGCCCCTTCTTGAGCTAAAACAGGAGACGTTCCAAACACCACTGCTCCCACAATCATAGAAACCGCTCCTACCGATAGTTTCCTAATGCTATAACGACACTTACGTTCTTGAACATTCCGATTCATACTGTTCCTCTCTATATCTATATCCCGATTTCTGAAATAAGACATTTACTCCAGAAAATGCACTTAGTTTGTCTTTTCTTAACTTTCTTTTACTACAGTTCATTTAAATGACAAAAATGAACTAAACAAACTATCTCAAATTGGTGCCAAATTTCCCCTCTCCTTTCTCCGATCAGACTCCTACCAATCTAGTTTATCTACCAGGACACCGCTGCAATTAAACTAAAATATCTCTTTATAAGCAAATTATTGGACATCAGCTTATGCTATTTACACCATACTTCCTGCTCAATCCTTATCGAACACTTTTTCAAATAGCTTTTCATAAGCATAAATACTTGTAGAAATAATGGGAAATATAATCAAGCTCACAATCAGAATCTTATCCAGCTTAAAGGGGACAATCCCAAATAAGTGAAGAAATAAATCAATCAGAAAACTGTCGAAAAAAACTGTCAAAAGTAGTTCAATTTGTCTTTTTCTCTGCTTTTTTGTCTTGAATACCTTAAATATCATATTATTCCCCTTTTCTAAGCTTCAATCCCTTCTCTCTATCTGTCATTTCGCATAGCTGCTACTATTTTTACAGCAATCTATCTTTAAATATACATAAAGATAAGATTCTATCACTTTTTATAAGTGTTAGCAAATTTATTATACCTCATTTCTAAAACGCTTTCAATACAGTGTAGTATAATAGATTTTAGTTTCAAGAAACTCTTTTGTATAATAATATCCTTGAAAGTAGTTTCAGATGAACATTTATAGTCCATAAAAAGAAAACAGAGACTCATCTGTTTTTTACACTCAATGAAAATCAAAGAGCAAACTAAGAAGCTAGCCGCATGATGCTCAAAACACTGTTTTGAGGTTGTAGATGAAACTGACGAAGTCAGCTCAAAACACCGTTTTGAGGTTGTAGATGAAACTGACGAAGTCAGCTCAAAACACCGTTTTGAGGTTGTAGATGAAACTGACGAAGTCAGCTCAAAACACTGTTTTGAGGTTGTAGATGAAACTGACGAAGTCAGTAACCATACCTACGGCAAGGCGAAGCTGACGTGGTTTGAAGAGATTTTTGGAAAGTATTAACACCTACAGACAAGCCTGACGATAGCAAGAACTACCCTACTCGATAGGTATCGGCTTTTGCTTTCTGAAAAAAATTATTTTAAGCAATTTGACAAAGCTAGCAACAAAAAATTCTATAAATATTTCCATGATAAAACGCATAGTATCAAGTCTTCTTAATCCCCTGATACTATGCGTGTTTGTGATTTTTAAGATTTTGTGCCTAGAGTCGACTCCTTATTTTAGATATTTGAAAGGAATCTCACTCCCACAGAGCCAGTTATAAACCTGGTCATTGACAAAAACATTCATGGCTTCGTGGGCATACTCAGGCATGATGCGATAAGCCTTATCGCAGATCAAACGATTGTAAATCGCAAACTGGGTAATGGGATAGCAAACATCGTCGTCCAAGCCCGTAATCATCTTAACCTCACCTTGGATACGATGGGCAAGATTTTTGACATCGATATAGGCAAGGGTCGCCATGATTTCCTCCTCTGTTTCATGAAAAGGATCGTGGAACTTGAAATAACGGAAAAGTTCATCATAGGCCTCACTAGTATTGCCAATCTCAATCACCCGTCTGAAGTCTGACAAGAAGGGATAGATGGAAACTGTTTTCTGAATTCGAGGATTGAGCGCTGCTGCAACCAAAGCTAGAGCACCACCTTGAGAGGCACCATAGCTAGAAAGACGCTTCTCATCTACCTCAGGCAGATTAGCAATAATTTCAACCAACTGGTAAATATCCAGATAAACATCCTTATAAAAGAGGTGATCCCGACCCTCCACAGCACCACGGATAATATGTCCCTTAACCGTATTTCCTAGAGGAGAACGCAAACCGTCTTGTGAATAGCCCGACTGGCCTCGAACATCCATGGAAACAACACCGTAACCAGCTACGGTGAAGCCCAGCATGTCGGCCCAATCCCAGCCACGTCCCATATAACCATGAAAATGGAAGATTAGTGGAACCTTCTCCTCACTCTTTGGAAGAACAATGCGTGCATAAACCTTTCCTTCCTTGCTTCCTTCAAATGTTAACTCATAGCACTTGACTTGAGGAATGTGGAAATCTCTTTCCTCCAAGTGGTAGGATGGAGGTGTGGAAACATTTTTCACTTCCCCATCCCAGAAAGCATCAAAGTCTTCCGGAACCTCATCCCTTCCTCTATAGGTCTTAATTTCTTCTAGCAAAGCTGGATTTTTCATAGCATGCTCCTTTTATTTTGTAATCGTTACCACAACTGTAGCATATCTATGTAATCAATGCAAGAAAGAAGGGTAAATAGAAAGTGAATTTAGATTCTTTACTTTTAGGATGATGGGCTAAAAGTAGTTTTAGAAACGAAAAAAGAGCATTTCGCTCTCTCTTCTGTTTATACTAGTTTTTTGCTTCTTTCTTTTGAAAAGTGCTTGGGTAATTTACTTTAATCGTTACTGTCATATGAGAGTCCTCGTTTCTTTTTGATGACTCTAGTATAAGGGCCAAACCTGAAAGCTAGCTTAAGTTTTCCTTAGAGAAAGCTTAATCCAGATGTTCTTTCTTTTCCAGATGAAAGGCAATCATGCGCCACTCTGGATCCTCTTGCCAGCCTTCAATAGAACTAATGTAACTAGCAACTTTTCTAGCTTCTTCTAAAATCGGAAAATCCTCGATAATATCAGCCACTTGGAACTCTGGAAGCCCTGACTGTCTGGTTCCAAAAATCTCACCAGAACCACGCATTTTCAAATCTTCCTCCGCAAGGACAAAACCATTGGTGGTTTCTGTCATGATGCGCATGCGGTCTTTCCCAGAATCCGTCTTGGGATTGGCAACAAGAACAGCATAGGACTGCTTGTCCCCCCGACCCACACGACCTCTGAGCTGGTGAAGCTGACTAAGCCCGAAGCGATCGGCATCCATGATAATCATGACAGTCGCATTTGGAACATTGACCCCAACCTCGATAACCGTTGTTGAAACTAGAATATCTGTTTTTCTCTCCTTGAAATCCTGCATGATCTGGTCTTTTTCGTCACTCTTCATCTTACCATGTAGAAGAGCCACTTCTGCCTTACCTGCAAAATGAGCCGTCAACTCCTCTGATAAGGCAATGGCATTTTTCAGATCTAGAGCTTCTGATTCTTCAATCAAGGGAGAGATGACATAGGCTTGAGAACCTTTTTGAATTTCCCCCTCTAACCAAGTCAAGACCTGAGGTAAGTGCTCATGCTTGATCCAGCGTGTCACAATAGGCTTCCGACCTGCTGGCATCTGGTCGATAATGGAAACATCCATATCTCCGAAGGCTGTGATGGCCAGCGTCCGTGGAATGGGAGTCGCCGTCATCATGAGGACATCTGGATTGTCGCCTTTTTCCCGTAAAATACGCCTTTGCCCCACACCAAAACGGTGCTGTTCATCGATGATAATCAAGCCAAGGCGAGCATAATCCACTCCATCCTGAATCAGAGCGTGGGTTCCGATAATCAAATCAGCCTCACCCTTGGCAATGGTCTCCAAGACTTCTCTCTTTTCTGCAGCTTTTAAGGAACCTGTCAAGAGAGCCAGTTTTAGGTCTGGAAAGAGACTCTGTAGACTCTCAAAGTGTTGCTCTGCGAGAATTTCTGTTGGTACCATGAGGGCTGATTGGTAGCCAGCTGTCACTGCCGCAAACATAGCCAAGCCAGCGACCACCGTTTTTCCGCTCCCCACATCCCCTTGCAAGAGACGATTCATGTGGTGATCCGACTTCATGTCTGTCAAAATTTCCTGTAAACTCTTTTCTTGAGCTGGGGTCAAGGAAAAAGGTAGATTTTCTTTAACTACTGTCACTTTTTCCTGAGACCAATTCAGAACCAGACCACTTCCCTGAACTCTATTTTCAGACTTGAGCGTCTGCAATTGCATTTGAAAATAAAAGAGTTCCTCAAATTTGATACGGCGAAGAGCCTGCTTGTATTCTGCCAAATCCTTGGGGAAATGCATGGCACGAACAGCCTGACAACGGGACATGAGTTTGTATTTGTCCAGCAAAGACTGGGGAAGATTTTCCTCAATCAAGAGGTCCAGTCCCTGATCAAAGGCTGTCTTGATAACTTTGACCAGACTGGCCTGACTGATTCCCTGAGCCAAGCGATAGACAGGTTGGAGATCATCTTCCACCTGAGCCAGGACCTTCATCCCAGTCAGACTAGCCTTGGCACGGTCCCATTTTCCAAAGACAGCAAGAGTTGCTCCCAACTCTATCTTATCAGCTAGATAAGGCTGGTTAAAGAAGTTCACCGCAAAAACGACTTCTCCCTGTTTGAGGCTAAAACGCAGGCGATTGCGCTTAAAACCATAATACTGGACACTGGCAGGAGTCACGACTTGACCAGAAAGAACTGCCTTTTCACCGTCTTCCAGATCTAGCACCTGCTTAGTCTTAAAATCTTCATAACGGAAAGGAAAGTAGAGCAAGAGATCTTGCAAATTTTCAATTCCTAGTTTGGCGTATTTTTCTGCTGACTTTGGTCCCACACCAGGTAAGACATGCAAGGGTTGATGTAGATTCATGCTCCACTCCTTTCTTTTCTAATAATATTCTCTCGGAATGCGGTCGCTAAGGAGACAAACTACCTCGTAGTTAATGGTTCCACGGTAGGCCGCTACCTGAGTAGCTGTGATTTCCTTGCCCCCGTTAGAACCAATCAAGGTTACCTTGGTTCCGAGTGGGTAAGGCTTAGGCAGACGAATGGTGATTTGGTCCATCGAAACTCGTCCAACAATTGGGCAAGCTTGACCATCTACCAAGACAGAGAAATTTTCCATATCTCGTGTCCAACCATCCGCATAGCCGATTGGCACCGTCGCGATGACTTGCTCACTATCCGCTTGATATGTCGCTCCGTAGCCCATGCAAGCTCCAGCTGGAACTGTCTTGACGTGAACCAAGGCAGATTCCAAGGTCAAGGCTGGAATCAAGTCATAGGGTAAATCCAAGACCTCTCCGCTAGGATTGAGACCATACATAGCATCTCCCATACGAACCGCATTGAAAATAGTCTCTACATGCCAAAGAGTCGTTGCAGAATTACTGGCATGAACCAGCTCTGGAAGACCTTTCATACTTGATAGAATGGTTTTAAACCGTTCTAACTGGGCATTAAAATAGTCATCTGATTCCTCATCAGCAGTCGCAAAGTGGGTAAAGATTCCTTCAACACGAACACCGTGTTGTCTGATCAAGTCTTGAGCCTGATCAGCCTCACTAGCCTCTCTAAAACCAATCCGTCCCATGCCTGAGTCAATCTTGAGGTGGACAGTCAAGCCAGTTAAATCTGCTTCCTTATCTAACAGTGCTTGAATCCACTCCAATCCAGCCACTGTCAAGGTGATGTCATATTCTTTAGCTAGAGTAACAGCTTCTAGCTCAGAAACTCCTAAAATAAGGATTTTCTTGCTGAGTCCAGCTTGTCTGAGTTCAATAGCTTCATCAATATTGGAAACGCAAAAGCCATCGACATCATCTTGAATCGCATTGGCAACAGCTACTGCCCCATGCCCATAGGCATTGGCTTTGACCACTGCCCACTTGAGTGTCCCCTCAGGGATATGAGCCCCCATTTGCTGAATATTGTGTCGAATAGCTCCCAGATGAATCAGAGCCTTGGTTGGTCTATGCGGACTAGCTTTCATGATTTTCCTCCAAAATGACACTGGCTGTCACAAACTGATCGGTATGGCTGATAGATAGCCAAATTTTTCCTGAAAATGGTGACTGACTAAAATAAGGCGCCCCGCGTTCATTGTTTAAGACTTCTAAATCCTGAAAACCGAGCTTGCCAATTCCCGTTCCCATGGCCTTGGAAAAGGCTTCTTTAGCCGACCAGCGACCAGCCAAATATTCGATTTGCCTGCGCCCTTTAAGACTGTTAAACCGTTCCATTTCCTTGGCTGTCAGCACGCGCTTGGCAAAGCCTTCATGTCGTGCAGCCGCTCTTTCTATCGAAGCCAATTCTTCGATGTCAATTCCGTGTCCAACTATCATTCTCATCAAAAGGAGTTGAGATTCCCCAACTCCATCCTTTTCACTTATTCTGCCAAGGTAGCATAGATTTCTTCTACCAAGGCCTCTGTATTTTCCCAACCTAGGCAAGGATCTGTAATAGAGCAGCCAAAGACCTCTGGTTGGTTTTGACGACCATCTGCTAGGTAAGATTCAATCATAAATCCTCGAACTGTCTTTTTAATTTTCTCATTCCAATCACGATTTTGCAAGGTCTGGCGAACAATTCGAATCTGCTCCATATACTGCTTGCCTGAGTTATCATGGTTGGTATCAATGAGGATAAAGGGATTTTCAAGTCCCATGGTTTCATAGCGTTCAATGGCTTGGAGTAGGTTTTCATAGTAGTAATTCGGCATATAATTGCCATACTCGTTAACTGCTCCACGGAGGATGACATGGGACAAAGGATTACCTGAAGTCTCAACTTCCTGCCCATGATAAAGGAAGGTTTGCTTATTTTGAGCAGCATAGATGGCGTTAAACATAACACCCAAATTTCCTGAGGTTGGATTTTTCATCCCTACTGGTGCATCAATCCCAGAAGCCACAAAGCGGTGCTCTTGGTCTTCCACAGAACGAGCTCCAACAGCATGGTAGCTGACCAAGTCATCCACCAAGATTAGATTTGACGGATAAAGCATCTCATCTGCCGTCGTCAAACCAGTCTCTGTAATCACTCGGTAGTGCAACTGGCGCACAGCCTGCAAACCGTTAATCAGGCTTGGAGCCTTAGAAGTGTCTGGCTGGTGAACCAACCCTTTATAGCCGTCTCCGTTGGTACGAGGCTTAGCAGTATAAACGCGCATAACCATGAAAATCTTGTCCGCTACCTTCTTTTGCAAGGCTGACAAGCGGCGGGCATATTCCAAGACAGCTTCTTCATTATCAGAAGAGCAAGGACCAATTACCAAAAGGAGACGGTCATCTTCCCCTGAAATAATGTCTGCCAATTCCCTGTCACGGCTTTCCTTGAGTCTCAAGGCTTCCGCAGACAATTGGGTTTCAGCCTTAATGACTTCCATATCGATTTCTTGACCTTTTTCAATAAATGCCATCTTATTCTCCTAACGTTTTGTAAATTTCTCTGACAAGAGCTTCTGTGTTATCCCAACCCAAGCAAGGGTCTGTGATAGACTTACCAAATACTTCTGGCTCATTTTGTCGACCATCTTCCAGATAAGACTCAATCATAAAACCACGAACGAACTGCTTAATTTTTTCATTCCAAGCACGGTTAATCAAGGTCTGGCGGACAATTCGGATCTGTTCAATATACTGCTTACCAGAATTGTCATGATTGGTATCAATGATGATAAAAGGATTTTCCAAGCCCATTTTCTCATACTGGGCAATGGTCTCAATTAAATTGTCATAATAGTAGTTGGGAATATTGTTACCATACTCATTAAGAGCACCACGAAGAATAGCGTGTGAAAGCGGGTTCCCAGTTGTTTCTACTTCTTTTCCTAAGAAAAGGAAACTTTGTTTGTTTTGAGCAGCATAAATCCCATTAAACATGACATTGAGATTTCCAGAGGTTGGATTTTTAAAACCAGTAGAAAATCCTGCCCCACTTGCCACAAAGCGGTGTTGCTGGTCTTCAACTGAACGGGCACCAACTGCCATGTAAGAAATCAAATCATCTACAAGCGGAAGGTTTTCAGGATAAAGCATTTCATCAGCAGTTGTCATCCCTGTTTCTGTGATGACACGATAGTGAAGATGGCGAACGGCTTTGATTCCATTGATAAGACTAGGCGCTTCTGTCGCGTTAGGCTGGTGAATCAAGCCCTTATAGCCATCTCCGTTGGTACGGGGTTTGGCAGTATAAACACGCATAACCATAAAGATACGATCTGCCACTTCTTCTTGTAGGACTGCCAAACGCTTAGCGTATTCAAGGACAGCTTCTTCGTTGTCAGATGAGCACGGACCGATTACCAAGAGAATCCGCTGGTCTTCTCCACGCATGATGGCTTCTAGCTCTTGATCGCGCTGTGATTTTCTCTCCAAAGCTTGGCCTTCTAATTTTGATAAGGCACGAACTTCTTCGATATTTATTTTAGGACTTTTTGCTGTAAATACCATAAGTCATCTCCTTATAAAGCAAACGGATACCAAGTAAAAATTTACTTTTCACAAGATATCCGCCTCTAAACTATCTCATTTTATTGTCTTTTACCGTGACAATTTTTAAACTTCTTACCAGAACCACATGGACAAAGTTGATTGCGTCCAATCTGGCTCAAATCCAAATCTTCTGGCATACTTGCTTGGTGAGCAGCGATATTGCGAGTCGCTGTTGTACTGATATGGCGTTCTGCCTGTGGTCTTTCTTGTTCATGAATTTGTGCTTTCATCATCAAGCGTGTCACATCAAACTCAATCGAACCAATCATATCATTAAACATACGGAAACCTTCTGCCTGATACTCAACAACAGGGTTGTTCTGAGCATAACCACGAAGTCCAACCGCGTTACGCAATTGATCAAGGGCATCGATATGATCTGTCCACTTGTTATCCACCACTCGTAGAATCAAAACTTTTTGGAATTCTTTAACTGCTTCTTCATCGCGTAGTTTTGAAACCTGACTATCATAAACCTTCAAGGCACGTTGGAAAAGCTCTTCCTTGATGGCCTTATCAGACAAGCCTGACAAATCTTCCATCGTAATAGAATCTTCTGGAAGCAAGTTGTACTTAGCAAAGTTCAAAATTGCTTCAAGTTTTTCATCTTGTTTGGCACGCGCATGACCATCGACGACACGTTCAATCGTGCGTTTGTGCATAGCCTGAATTTCAGGTGCCAAGTCACGGTCTGCAGTGATGACATCGTAACGTTGAGCATAGATAATCTCACGTTGTTCACGCATGACATCGTCGTATTGAAGGACTTGTTTACGGGTATCGTAGTTATTTCCTTCGACACGTTTCTGAGCTGCCTCAACCTGACGCGTCAACATACGAGACTCAATGGCCTCTTCAGACATATTCAAGCGTTCAAATATGCCTTTCAAGCGTTCAGAACCAAAACGTTTCATCAAATCATCTTCAAGAGAGAGGTAGAATTGTGACTCACCTGGATCTCCTTGACGACCTGAACGTCCACGAAGCTGGTTATCGATACGACGACTTTCATGACGTTCTGTACCAATCACACAAAGTCCTCCAAGTTCACGAACACCTTCACCAAGCTTGATGTCAGTACCACGACCCGCCATGTTGGTTGCGATGGTAACGGCACCACGTTGACCAGCATTCATGATGATTTGGGCTTCTCTATAGTGATTTTTGGCATTCAAGACTTCGTGAGGAACACCAGCTGCGACCAATTTCTTAGAAATATAGTCACTAGTTTCAACCGATACTGTACCAACCAAGACAGGCTGACCCTTTTGGTAACGAGCCTTAACGTCTTCGACAACCGCTTTAAACTTAGATTCGATACTTGCATAAAGAAGGTCTGAGTGGTCAATCCGTTGAACAGGACGGTTTGTTGGGATTGGAATAACACGAATGTTGTAGATTTCACGGAATTCTTCTTCCTCAGTCTTACCTGTCCCCGTCATACCAGACAATTTCTTGTACATACGGAAAAGGTTTTGATACGTGATTGAGGCAGATGTCTTGGTTTCATCCTGGATTGGCACACCTTCTTTGGCTTCAATAGCTTGGTGCAAGCCATCAGAATAACGACGACCTTCCATGGTACGACCTGTAAATTGGTCGACAATCAAGATTTCTTGCTCTTCGCTCACCACATAGTCAATATCGAGAAGCATGATGTAGTTGGCACGAAGGGCGTTATCGATAAAGTGAGTCAAAGCCACGTTTTCGATGTCATAGAGATTTTCAAGCTTGAAGTAGCTTTCAGCCTTGTCAATCCCTGAATCAGACAAACCAATAGTCTTAGACTGCACATCGATGATGTAGTCGTCTTTGTCCAACGATTTTACATAGTGGTCTGCCATATGGTAGAGCTGACTGGTTTCAACTGCATTAGCACCTGATACGATCAAAGGTGTACGGGCCTCGTCAATCAAGATAGAGTCAACCTCATCGACCAAGGCATAGTTAAGCGGACGTTGTACCATGTTTTCAGCACGAACGACCATGTTATCACGTAGGTAGTCAAATCCGATTTCTGAGTTGGTTGAGTATGTAATATCACACTCATAGGCTTCTTTTTTCTCCATTGGAGATTTGGCAGCCAAGTTAATCCCTACTGACAAGCCAAGCCATGAGTACAATTCACCCATCTCAGTCGCGTCACGTTCTGATAGGTATTCGTTAACCGTAACTACGTGAACCCCTTTGCCTGAAAGGGCATTGAGGTATACCGGCATAGTCGCAGTCAAGGTTTTCCCTTCCCCTGTACGCATCTCTGGCACGTCACCATGGTGAAGAACGATTCCCCCCATGACCTGAACCTTATATGGGAAGAGACCTAGGACACGTTTGGCACCCTCACGGACAACCGCAAATGCTTCATAAAGCAATGAATCCAGCGATTCTCCATTTTGATAACGTTCCTTAAATTCAACTGTTTTTGCTTTTAGTTGGTCATCAGTCAAAGCAGCCATTTGGTCTTCGTATTTGAAAACCTTGTCAGCCATCTTTTCCAGACGACGGATTTCTCCTTTATCATTTTCGATAATTGTTTTTAAAATATTAGCCATGTTTTTCCTTACTTTAAATTCCGAATATTTTAGAATGTTCTTTTAATTTTAGCACAATTACTGATTATTTTCAAGGAAGAATCCCCATTTTGAAAAGGAAAAAGAGGCTAGTTTTCAAGCTAACCTCTCTGACTTTTATGATACTTTAATTGCCAAGAATCGGCAAAATAGCAAATAGGATAAATAAGTTAATCCAAAGAGAAAGACAGCAGATCAATCCAAAAACAAAGAGACTGACTTTCTTGGACAGCAAGGCCATCAAAATAGACAGAATACCAAAAACTAGCAAGACTTTCTGTATGCTGAAGAGGTCAATCTTTCCCCCCAGAATCGGACTGTCCCAAGGAAGAAAGAAGAAAGCAATCCAGATTAGCAGAACTAAACCAATATAAACCTTGGAATAGCGTGTAATAAATGATTTTAGATGTACCATAAGCTACCTCCTAAGCTTGTATATCTTTTGAATACTGTATATGCCCATTTTCGACAACTAATACATCTGTACAAAGGTCTGAAATATCTTCCGATATGTGTGATGTCAGGATAAGCAGACCATTTTCTTTTTTAAGGTAAGATAAAATGACCTGTTTGGTTAACCTCACACTCTTCTCATCCAAAGCATTCATAGGTTCATCGAGAAAGAGTATAGATGGTTCGGCAATAAAGGCTTGAATCAAAGCCATTTTTTGTTTCGTTCCTAAGGATAAATGACGGTACTCAACGTCTTCAAATTCCTGTAAATCATAGTATTGAATCCAATAGGCAATTCTTTTTTCCGTAACTTTAGATGAAAAATACCTTAACAGTTCCAAATTTTCTCTCAGGGATAAATGAGATAGAAACTCTACCTTTTCAATTAAAATCCCTGCATCCTGAATATAATGATTTTTTACCCCGTAAACTTTGCCATCTTGAAGAACTTTTCCTTTGTCAAGCTTAATATAACCAGCAAGTACCTTTAAAAGAACCGTCTTGCCAGATCCATTATCACCTTTAAGGCCATAAATTTTTCCTGATTGAAACACCAAATTCAACTGATTTAAAATAGGTCTTTTCGCGTAATTTTTCTGTCCATCTATAATTTCAAGTCTCATCGTTTATCCTTTCTTAAATTTCTCTTCCAAACGACTAACAATCAAGATAACCAATAAACTTAGGAGTCCTAAATATACTATTACAATATGATCCATCATCCATTCTTGTCCCACAAATGCTAAAAAATAGAGAAAAAAGGAAAAACCAGCGCCCGCACTAATCAGTGCTATCAGATAAGACAGTAGCAAGTACAACATCATTAACTGAGCAAGTAAAAAGAAAAGTACGACTGTTTTGAAATGAATTCCTAGCGGAAGTAAACCAAGAAACCAGACAACTAAATCTTGAGTAAAAAATTTAGAGATGACAACCAATCGTTTCCTTGTATAATCGAAAAAGGAGCTTGATTGATAGCGAATCAAGTGATGGTAATGGTCTGCCAAATCACTTTCAAGCAAAATGACAGAGAGCCATCCAACCATGAAAATCGAAAGGTTTAACAAGAGTTTGGGGATTTCTAAATTCGCTTCAGAATAGTCATTATAGGAAAAGATTGAAATCAATTCCCTCTTGAAAAAGAGAAAAACATCCTGCTTTTGAACCGCTATTGACAATAGATAGTTAATCAAAATCATCATCAGAACTATACGAAGTAGTAAAACGATCTTTCTCTTTAGCCAAATATTGTTAAAGTTCTTAAACATTATCTTCATATTTTTTAAGTACCATATAGGGGACAATATAAAGGATATAAGGAGTAAAGAGTCTCATCAAACTTACATCCCCATAGCTAGCTTGCATCAAACTCGTCATAGGAACCATATAGTAAGGCAAGGCACTATAGAGTAACATAGAACCAAGCCAAAGAAACATCAAATAGGCAATTGCCGAACGAGTCACATTCCCTAAATAATCAACTATTTTTAAAAAATAGACCGTATTGATGAAGATACCGATTAGAAGGACACAAGTAAAGAACAAATAGCTTGTTATCTCTCCATCCAAGAACCTTTGTAAACTACTCCCATTAGAAAATAGAGAATTCCATTCAAGAGGAGAAAAAGTCCCAAAGAAATAAGTTAAAATTGCAATTATCAGCACAGTCACTAAATATATCACACAAGGGATACTTGCAAGTTGAAAAGTCAACTTTCTTTTTAACCCTTGATAACTCACTTCTCTTCCAATACTCAATCGTAAAACTTTATTTTTCAGCTCAATATATTGAAAACCTAGCAAAACAATGATGATTGGAATAATAAATGATTGATAAAAAACTAGATTGAACTGGAGAATACGAAAATCTAATGCTGATTTTAATAAGTCATTTTTAATTGCTTGTCCATCGAATTTAGCTAGATCGGGCGCATGAATATCAAAAAAGAAATAAGTCATCAAAACATCACGATAAACCAAAGCAAGAAAAAGCAAAGTAAGCAAGACATAAACAAATTTATGCCTTGCCAAAGTTAAGAGAGGAATCTTCATAAGCCACCTCCTACAAATAAAAACCGATATAAATCAATGCCTCCCCGCTTTAGACTTCCCTAGTTCCCGTCTCAAGCGAAGCATTTTTTTGAAACAGAAATAAGTTAACCTATTCAGACCAATAGCTAGCAGAATAAAAAGAAACCAAATGCCCCATAACTTGATATCTGTCACATTTCTCAAGACGATATTGAAAAACAGAACTGAAATAACTGTCCAAGCAAGGCTAAAAAGAGCATAGAGGGGAATGTAAAACCAGTAAAAATAGTAAAAAATTGGGAAAAATTTACTTTCTCTATTATCCTTTTCAATCCAGCTGAAAAAGTAAAACCAGGGAAATAAGATTATCAATTTAAATAAATGTTTCATCGACACCTCCTTTTTGATAGCGTTTTCTATTATTTTATTATATCAAAAAAATCTGGAAATGTCATTCCAGATTCTACTTTTTTATTTACGCTTTCTTGCGATGAGATGGATTGGAGTCCCCTCAAAGACAAAGGCATTGCGGATTTGATTTTCCAAGAAACGCAGGTAAGAAAAGTGCATAAGTTCTTCTTCGTTGACAAAGATGACAAAGGTTGGTGGTTTAGTTGCCACTTGGGTCGCATAGAAAATCTTGAGACGTTTTCCTTTGTCTGTCGGTGTTGGGTTGATGGCAATGGCATCCATGATGACATCGTTCAAGACAGCTGATGGAATACGTGTATTTTGACTTTCGCTGATTTGCTTGATCATCTCAGGAAGTTTGTGGAGACGTTGCTTGGTCAAAGCGGATACAAAGATAATCGGTGCGTAAGGCAGGTATTGGAACTGCTCACGGATATCTTCTTCCCAGTTTTTCATAGTGTGGTTATCTTTTTCAAGCGTATCCCACTTGTTGACCACGATAATCATCCCTTTACCAGCTTCATGGGCAAATCCTGCGATACGCTTGTCGTACTCACGAATGCCTTCTTCCGCATTGATGACCATCAAGACCACATCTGAACGGTCAATAGCACGCATGGCACGCATAACAGAGTATTTCTCGGTATTTTCATAAACCTTACCAGACTTACGCATACCAGCCGTATCAATCATGGTAAACTCTTGACCATCTGTATCTGTAAAGTGGGTATCAATGGCATCACGAGTTGTTCCAGCAACAGGACTAGCAATAACACGGTCTTCGCCCAAGATAGCATTGATCAAACTTGATTTTCCAACGTTTGGACGACCAATCAGGCTAAACTTAATGACATCTGGATTTTCTTCTTCATATTCATTTGGAAGGTTTTCCACAATCGCATCTAGTACATCCCCTGTACCGATACCATGGACAGATGAGATAGGCAGTGGTTCACCCAAACCGAGGGCATAGAAATCATAGATATCATTTCGCATCTCAGGGTTGTCCACCTTGTTAACTGCGAGGATAACTGGTTTGTGGGTCTTATAAAGCTTACGGGCTACGTATTCGTCCGCATCGGTAATTCCTTCCTTACCAGACACGACAAAGACGATAACATCGGCTTCTTCCATGGCAATTTCTGCCTGGTGCTTGATTTGTTCCATGAAAGGAGCATCGACATCATCGATTCCTCCTGTATCAATCATGCTAAAGGAACGATTGAGCCACTCACCCGTTGCATAGATACGGTCACGTGTCACTCCTTCGACATCCTCTACAATGGAGATTCGCTCACCAGCGATCCGATTAAATAGGGTTGATTTCCCAACATTGGGACGTCCTACAATGGCAATAGTTGGTAGGGCCATAATTTCTCACTTTCTACAATAATTTCTTCTGTTCAAGATTTTTTCTAGTTGAGCTTGGTTCAGCTTGACCAAACTGTTCTGCTAGGCGCTGACTCCAGCTTGTGGTCGCACGCGCCCCAGCATAGTCAGCCTGTACACGGTCATAAGCCTCAATCACATCAACTGTTTGTTCCTGATATTCTTCCTCAAACACCACTTGATTCAATGGCAAGCGAGGTTTAACTTCATGTTCTTGATTTGGCACACCCAGTGCCATCCCAAAAACAGGATAGGTGTAGTCAGGCAGGTTAAAGAGCTCTGCCACTTCTTCTGATTTGTAACGCACCAAGCCAATAATGACACCACCATAGCCCAAGCTTTCAGCTGCCAGCAGGGCATTTTGACCAGCAAGAGCCGCATCGACTGAACTAATCAAGAGACCTTCTACACCTTGGGGTTGGAATGAATCGGTATGAAGCTGGGCTCCCTTTTCTGCTCGGTTCAAGTCTCCGACAAAGAGAAGGAAAACAGCAGACTGGCGAATAGCTTCTTGAGGTACCAATTCATACAGAGCATCTTTCTTTTCTTGACTTCGTACCACAATCACAGAGTAGGATTGGAAATTCTTCCAAGATGATGCCATCTGGGCTGCTGTCAAAATCTCATTTAAGTCTACTTGGGGAATTTCTTGCTCTTTAAACCTGCGCACTGAAGTATGAGCCTTCATCAATTTAATGGTTTCTGTCATCGACGGTTTACTCCTTCTAAACGAGTCTCCTCAGCCAAATAACGGATGCGTTCCATGACCCGTCTGGCTTCCCAGGTTTCGTCATTTCCATGTTTCACTTTCGCAAAATGCTTCTCCAAATCTTCAAAGTTGAAGTTGGATGTGAAAAAGGTCGGTAAATTTTCCTGCATCCTATATTGGAGAATGACCTGCAGGATTTCGTCACGCACCCAAACGGTTGATTGCTCGGCGCCAATATCATCTAAAATCAGGACCTCAGACAGCTTAATCTCATCCACCAAGGTCTTAACATTGCCATCACTGATAGCATTTTTGACATCAATGACAAAGCTAGGATAGTGGAGGAGAGTTGATGAAACACCACGTTTTTCTGATAAATCATGAGCTAAGGCCGCCACCATGAAACTTTTACCCACACCAAAGTCTCCATATAAGTAAAGACCTTTTCGAATAGCTGGATATTGCTCCACGAAGGCTAGTAGCTTTTCAAAAACTGGTAAGCGCCCCAAATCATCCAAGTCAACTTGAGCCAAACTAGCTTTCTTGAGACTGGCTGGTAGATTGATTAGCTTGAGACGGTTCTTAATAGCCGCTTCTTTTTCAGCCGCGATTAGCTCAGGAGTTTCTTCATAAGAAACATCCGCATAGCCATGATTCATAACCAAAATCGGCTTGTAGCCTTTGGCAATATAATCCGTATCACCACGAAGAAACTTGTCGCGCTCGGTGATGTACTGATTAAACTTGGAGATACTGCGATTCAATTCCTCTGGGGTCAGGGATTCTTGCTGGATAAAGGCCGCAACATCAGGGTCCTTCATGATTTTCTGGACCAAATCTTGATAATGAAAACGGCTAGGTTGACGTTTGAGTACGTCTCCGACACTTTCCATCTAATCTCCTCCTTTTTCTAATCGAGCTAATAGTTCTTGTTTCTTACGTTCTAGTTCCAGACGAGTTTCCTCGCTGGTTTCATTCTTATAATCTGGATTGCTCCACTTGGGTACATTGGACTTGGCAGGACTAGGGGTACTGCTTTTTTGAGCCTGATTCTTCTGCCCACGCTCACGGATTCGCAAGACTGCCTCTTCTGCCGAATGAATCTTTTGATAGGCATAATCATTAGCCACCTTCATGGCATATTTCTCATTGATGTTTGCCGAATCCACCTTATTAAAGGTCAATAAGAGAATAATATTGATGACTTCGTCCAGCAAGCCCAAACCAGCCATCTGTTGCAAGAGTTCTCTTTCTGTTTGGGTGATAGTTCCCTTGCGTGTTTGCTTGATTTCTGCCAAGAACTGCAGGGCAGTCTTACTCTTAGCTTCTTTGATAATGGTTGTTTCCTTAGGACTAAAGTCAGAGGAAACAGGTTTTTGAGCGATTTTTTCCCGCATGCGTTTGGTTGAAATGACTTGGGAAACAGCTGTTGACTTAGCCAATTGATAAGTTTCAAACCAAGTCCATTTCTTCTCCTCGGCAATGGCAAAGAGGTTTAAGACATCGGACTGCTCATCCGCAAAGCGAAGCCCATCTCGAGCCATAAGCTGACGAAAATGATCCAAGTCAAAATCGTTGGCCACTTTCTTCTTGAGACTAAGGTCTTCTTGACTTCCCAGTTCTGCTAAGTCTGGAAAGACTTGATTGAGTGAGACAGGTATTTCTTCACCCTCAGCACTTTCATCTTTCAAATCCTCCACAGCGGCATCACCAATCTTTTTCTCCAAAAGTCTGCGATAAACAGAATGCTCCAAGAAGTCTTGACTAGATAGAGGTGCATGGATAGCTAGCTGATAAACATCCCCCTTTTGATAGAGGGTTAAGAGATTGAAAGCAGATAGGATTTTCAAGGATTTTATCAATCTATCCATTCCAAAGTTGAGATGGTTAAGAATGCTTGAAAAAAGATATTCCTTTCTGCCATTATCCCAAAAACTAATCGTATAAAGATAAAGGCTCAGTGCCTCCTGACCGATAATCGGGAGGTAGCACTGTACCAGAGATGAGGTATCTTGCGACACCCGATTATTCTTTAGATAAGAAAAACGGTCAATTGGCTTCATTTATCTTTCCTTTTTCTTTTTAGAGGACTGGGTGATTTGTTGGAGCAGACTCTCTAACTCACTGACATCCTTAAAACTACGATAGACACTGGCAAAACGTACATAGGTAATCTCATCCAATTCAGCCAACTCCTCCATGACGAGTGAACCAATGTCCTCACTTTGAATTTCATTTTCATTTCGACCACGGAGTTTCTGTTCGATACGATTGACTACCATGTTGATTTCATCACTTGACACAGGACGTTTCTGGGCTGAGCGGATAATCCCATTAAAGATTTTATCTCTGGAGAATTGTTCCCGTGTGCCATCTTTTTTAACAACCACTAAGGTTCTTTCTTCTACCCGTTCGTAGGTTGTAAAACGGTGCTGGCATTCGTCGCACTCACGTCTTCTACGAATGGTGTTCCCTTCTTCTGCTTGGCGACTATCGATAACACTTGACTTGGTAGCCTCACATTTTGGACAACGCATCCTTTCCCTCCTTATCGTTTTCTTTTCATTATACCATTTTTTAAACGATTCCCAAAACAATTCTTCTTTTTGCTTGACAAGTTTTTTGTTTTGTTGTATTATTTAATTAAGACAAAGAGGTAAAAGAAAGGAGACCAAGATGTCCTGGACATTTGACAACAAAAAACCCATCTATTTACAGATTATGGAGAAAATCAAGCTTCAGATTGTTTCCCATACACTGGAACCCAATCAACAACTTCCAACCGTGAGAGAGCTGGCTAGCGAGGCTGGTGTCAATCCAAACACCATCCAAAGAGCCTTGTCAGACCTCGAACGAGAAGGATTTGTCTACAGCAAGCGCACAACTGGACGATTTGTGACTGAAGATAAAGAGCTGATCGCCCAATCACGCAAACAATTATCGGAAGAAGAATTGGAACACTTCGTTTCCTCCATGACCCATTTTGGCTATGAAAAAGAAGAACTACCAGGCGTAGTCGGCGATTATATTAAAGGAGTTTAAGCCTATGTCATTACTAGCATTTGAAAATGTATCCAAATCTTATGGAGCAACCCCAGCCCTTGAAAATGTTTCTCTTGACATCCCAGCTGGAAAAATTGTTGGTCTCCTTGGGCCAAACGGCTCAGGAAAAACAACCCTGATTAAACTAATCAATGGCCTCTTACAACCAGATCAAGGACGTGTCCTTATCAACGACATGGACCCAAGCCCAGCAACCAAGGCCATCGTAGCTTATTTACCTGATACCACCTATCTCAATGAGCAAATGAAGGTCAAAGAAGCCCTAACCTACTTCAAGACCTTCTATAAAGATTTCAATCTTGAACGTGCCCATCATCTACTTGCAGACCTTGGTATTGATGAAAATAGTCGTCTCAAGAAACTATCAAAAGGAAACAAGGAAAAAGTCCAATTGATTTTGGTTATGAGCCGTGATGCTCGTCTCTACGTTCTAGACGAACCCATTGGTGGGGTGGATCCAGCAGCCCGTGATTATATCCTCAATACCATTATCAACAACTACTCCCCAACTTCTACTGTTTTGATTTCTACCCACTTGATTTCTGATATCGAGCCAATCTTGGATGAAATTGTCTTCCTCAAAGATGGAAAAGTCGTCCGTCAAGGCAATGTAGATGACATTCGCTATGAGTCGGGTGAATCCATTGACCAACTCTTCCGTCAAGAATTTAAGGCCTAAGCAAAGGAGATTATTTATGTTTTGGAATTTAGTTCGCTACGAATTTAAAAATGTTAACAAGTGGTATTTAGCCCTCTACGCTGCTGTTCTAGTCCTTTCCGTTCCCCTGGGAATGCAAGGACACTACTATTCTTATATATCTTTCAAAGATAGCCAACCTTTCCTATTTATCTTTCTGGCTCTCGTCTTTGGCGGCTTGATAATTACACTGGGGATTTCAACTCTTTTCTTGATTATCAAACGCTTCAAAGGTAGTGTCTATGACCGCCAAGGCTATCTGACTTTGACCTTGCCAGTTTCTGAGCACTATATCATCACAGCTAAATTAGTCGGAGCCTTCATCTGGTCTATACTTAGCTCGGCTGTACTGGCTCTAAGTACTTTTCTTATTGTGACTATAACGGTTCCAGAATGGATGTCACATTATGACTGGTTCCCACTTGTAGGAACATACCTTCCTCAACTCTCTCTTGTGGGGTTATCCCTCCTACTAAATACCATTTCCAGTATCCTCTGCATCTACTTGGCTATTTCCATTGGACAACTGTTCAATGAATATCGTACAGCACTTGCTGTTGTAGCCTACATTGGTATCCAAATCGTCATTGGCTTTATTGAAGTTTTCTTCAATACCAGTACTAACTTCTATGTCAATTCACTTGCAGGATTTAATGATAATTTCTACATGGGAGCAAGCGTAGGCATTGTTGAAGAACTCATATTCATAGCTATCTTTTACCTCGGAACCTACTACATCTTGAGAAACAAGGTTAATTTGCAATAATTTTAAAATCAAAAAGGATAACATCTCATCACAGAGAGGCTATCCTTTTTGATTTTATCTCATTTTCCGTCTAACTTTATCTTACAGACGAATCCTTCTAACCAATTAATACTCTTCGAAAATCTCTTCAAACTACATCAGCTTCACCTTGCCGTAGGTATGGTT
>NZ_VMMW01000001.1:0-96495 GCF_013277425.1 Streptococcus sp. 79 | reverse complement strand
ACCTCAAAGCAGTGCTTTGGGCAAGCTGCGGCTAGCTTCCTAGTTTGCTCTTTGATTTTCATTGAGTATAAATGGTAAAATCTGATTTAAAGGTCTTGTTTAATTTCTCTATTGTATCACTATCATTATATTCCTTAAATATTCTCATAGCTTTAGAACATTCTTTTTTACCTAACTCTACTTGATTCGTTTTTATAAGATAAATACCTTTTAGGAAGAGTAAATAATTCTTTTCAAAATAATATCCTTGTCTGGTCAGTAAATTTTCTAAATCATCTATAAAAAATTGAGCGCTATCTAACAAATTATTTTTTAATAATAATTCTAAATTAAATAAATATAAAGGAATTACTCTATGTGTTCCCATATCTGTTTTTAAAAAATGTCGTGTTTTCTTGATTACCGCTCTATAAGGAGCATATCTATTATGCACCCCCCTATGTCTCTTGGGAAAGGGGAACTAATGAGAATCACAATAGGCTCATTCGGAGATGGTTACCTAAAGGAACTAAGAAAACGACTCCCAAAGAAGTCGCATTCATCGAAAATTGGATTAATAACTATCCTAAAAAACACTTGAACTACAAGTCCCCCAGAGAAGACTTCTTGATGGATAACTTGAACTTGAAATTTGGCAATGAAATAAAGACTATACAAATTGATTAGGGAATTTAAAACAATTTCTAACAATATTTTAAAAACTGAACCGTACCATTTCAACTTCAATAAATTACAATATTGATAGGCACAGTTCCCATACCTGTCCAAATTCGAATAACGTTTAGTATAAATTAGAATATGACTACAACATCACAAATAATTAGACTATCTATAATATCTACGATGTAACATATACATAGGAAGCACCGTTATCAAGAGCTCCAAGGCTATCAACCAGATAAGATGAAGATACAAATCTGTCACCTCACCTCCCCATATAATACGAATCATGCGGGTAGCGTGATACAAGGGAGAAAACCAAGTCAAATCACCAAGTATTGGGGGCAAGGAAGTAATGGGAAAGAAGGTATCTGAAAACATATAAAGAGGACGGATTACCAAAACATTGTAGTAATTCAGAAATTCCCTAGACGGCGCCAAGTAGGTAAAGATTAGTCCTAAAACACCAAACAAATAACCCACTATAAATAAAATCAGAGGAATCAATAACATCAAGACATGAAAATGCGCTGTGATAAACATGGAAATCAGCCAAAAAATCCCACCAAAAATCACTGCACGAATACCTGCCCAGATAGCCTGACCCACCACAATATCACTCGTATTGATTGGCGTCATCAACATAGCATCATAAGTCTTTTCAATATTATACTGGATAAAGGCATTGACCGTTGTTTCTGCGGTAGCCGCAGACATGGCAGTCGCAGCAATTAAACCTGTAATGACAAAATCACGGTAGAGCATACCGTTAACATGCGTCAAATAGGCACCAACTCCAAATCCCATTGCTAAAAGATAAAAAAGGGGGTCGATAAGGTTGGGGACAATTGAAATTTTAAATAAATTTCTAAAACTCATGTAGCTGCGTACCACAACGTGTCCGATGGACTGAAATGATAACTTAAACATGCAAGTCCTCCTTCTCTGTCCCAGTCAACCCCAAAAAAAGCGTCTCAAGGTTGTCAGAATCATACTTGATGAGCAAGTCTTCTACAGTTCCTTCTTCTTTGATAGTCCCTTGGTGGAGCATCAGCACCCTATCTGTCAAATATTCAATCTCATTCATATAGTGGGAAGTAATAATGATAGAAACACCTAATTCCTTCAACTCCAAAAGTTTATCCCAAATAATATTGCGGGATTGAATGTCTAAACCAACTGTCGGTTCATCTAAAATGATAATATCAGGCCGATTGATGAGAGCTCTTGCCAAGACAAGACGTCGTCGCATCCCACCCGACAGCTGATTCACCATCTTTTGCGCATGTTTGCTCAGTTGAACAAAATCCAAGAGAGAATCGATTCTCTTCCTAAGTTCGACAGATGAGATACCATAACATAGACCGTGAGCAAAAAGATTATCATAAACATTCAAGGTCATGTCCAGCATATCCTCCTGCCCTACAATACCCAGACAAGATTTACTCTTACGACGATTGGTTTCAATATTTTGCCCCAAGATATCAATCTCTCCTGAGGAAATTGAGGTCAGTGAGTAAATCATCTTTAAAGTGGATGTTTTGCCAGCACCGTTGATTCCCAAGATCCCCAAACACTCTCCTTCTCCCAATTCAAAGCTAATTCCCTTGACAGCTTCATAAGAACCATATTGCTTTTTTAGATTTTTAACACTTAACTTCTTCACTCTTTCTTTCCCCCACAAATAGAGCATGTTGGATACTTTGTTAATTCATCAAAATGTTGTTCGAATGTTATAAAGTCAATTGAGAATCTTTTATTAAATGTTAGCAATGCTTCGTATCCCCAAAAAATATATCTTAAAATTTCAAACGAAATAAAATACCCTTGAAATAGACAAGCAGGACCTAAAGCACCATTCGGAGTTCTGAACATCTCTAGTTCCAATGAATTTGTCATCGTACGAACAGTCTCCAACTCCTCAGCATACTCAGGAATTTTTTCCAAATCCTCTAAAAACTGACAGTAATAGCACGCTGCTTTATACGGAATAATTGAATATACTTTCCCATTTTTCTTACCAACCACAGCAGACAGACATAATTTATTGTATTGAACACAGGCTTCATTGACCCAAAAATCAATATAGCCTGTTGGATAATCTGCAACATTTACTACGATATCACATTTTGAAGTTTTTATTAACTCATCGACATCCTCTTTTGAACCTATCTCTTTATCAAGTACCTCAAATTCAATTAAAGGATTAAACTTTCTAAGCGACTCTTTTGCAGCCTCTACTTTTCTTTTTCCAATATCAGATGTCGAATACAAAATTTGTCTATTGAGATTACTAGCTTCGACCGTATCAAAATCAACTGCTGTAATATGCCCTATACCTAATTCAGCCAATGCTAGACAGATATTACTTCCTATACCGCCAATACCTAAGAGCAAAATACGCGTCTTTTTTAATTTTAACTGATAATCATATTTTGTTAAAGATAATGTATCTAAAGTATTAAAAAAGTTAAGATTTACGGAATATCTGTCCAATTCTTCTGAAGTTAATTCAGTTGTAGTAACAAAATTATCCTCCAAATACCCTAGTGTATCTAGTAAAGAAATACTTTCTTCTACATCATTAGAAGACAAGTTATCAACTAAACTACAAATTTCATTGATTGTGTATTGTCCATCGAGGAGCTTAATGAGCTGAGTATACTTCTCATCCAGATTCTCAATCTCAATACCATAATCTTTTCCTATACCTAATCTAATTTTATCCTTTAAAAATAGGACACTATGAATATCTTTAATTTTAGGTAAATTCAATTCTATTTCCTCCTAAAATAGACAAAAGGAATGGAAAAATCCATTCACTTTTGAAAAAATGTTGAGAATGTAATCTTAAGATTAACGTCCTTCAACTGTGGATACTGCTGCAATTACTTTTGTAATTTTACCTCCATTTAAACTCAGACAATAAAATTTAAAATATTCTCTAGTAAAACATTTTAAAAATCTATTTATCTTGTGCTTTAATTATAGTATAATAAAAGATAGAAAATCATCGATATATGAAATTTGGAGAAAATTTTTATGGAACCAGATATTTTCATCATCACAAAACTCTTATCAGACCCTTCTCGGATGCACATTTTAGATATTCTAATGGATGGAAAAGCTCACACGGTTAACGAAATTGCCAGCTTTACCAAAATCAAGCAACATACTGTCAGCTATCACCTCAAATTACTTACCGAAGCACAGGTAACCACTCTACAAACCTATGGACGTTTTCATTATTATTCTTTAAAAAGTGCTGCCATTGCAGAAATGCTGGAATTTCTCAGCTTCTACTCTCCTCAGCGTGATGTCAAAAGTTATAAACAACACATTCACAAAAAGGAATTAAAGGTCGCTCGCACCTGCTATGACCATATTGCTGGTGAGCTTGGCATTTCCATTACCAATTATCTCTTGCAAGAAAATCTCCTCAGCGAATCAGAAAAAGACTTCCAACTCACTGAAGCTGGGAAGTCTTATTTCCAAAGAAAATTACACATTGATACGGATGAATTGAAAAAGAAAAAACGGAAATTTTGCCCTAAATGTTTGGATTGGAGCGAACGTAAAAATCATGTCGGCGGAGCTCTCGGCAATGCTCTTTTAGAATTTTTCAGTGAAAAACAATTGGTCATCCCTGCACAAACGCCACGTTCACTTACCATTACAGAGCAGGGCAAAGAATTCCTCGAAAAGGAGTGGGGGATTTAAACATGGATTTTTAAGCAAATAACTGTCCATACCAATTCTATAACAACCTCTCTATTCCCCTTACTCTCCCAACTGGGCACTGTAGGCGATAATCTGATCAACCGTATCAGACAAGAATTGGATGGTATCACGAAGTGGTTTGTCTGTTGAAATATCGGCTCCGATAATCATGGCTGACTCAAGCGGTGTCTTGCTACCACCTGATTTGAGGAGATTGAGCCAGTCTTCAGCTCCGGTTTCAGAGTTTTTAAGATGAAGGTAACCAGCTGTCGAGATAACTAGTCCTGCTGAGTAAGTATAACTATACAAGCCCATGTAGTAGTGAGCTTGGCGCATCCAAGTCAAAGCTGCATCATCGTCGATTTCAATGGCATCTCCCCAGAAATCGGTCAAAACTTCCTTCATAATGCTGTTGAGCTTACTTGCTCCAAAGGTCTCCCCTTCTTCAATCAATGTATACACTTTACGCTGGAATGCTGCTTCCAAAAGGTGAGTGATAAAGTTATGGAAGTAGGTGTCTGTCAAGCGGTGAGCCAGAGCGAAGCGTTTTTGACGAGGGTCGTCAGACTGATGCTCCAAGTAATCACTGAGAAGCAATTCATTGAAAGTTGACGGCGCTTCAACATAGTAGGTCGACATGTGAGCATTGAAGTAACTCTGATGATTGTCTGAAAAGATGAATTGACCAGAATGCCCGATTTCATGAATCAAGGTATAGACATCGCTCAAACGGCCTGTCCAGCTCATGAGGACATAAGGGTGCACGCGATATGAATCCGCCGCATAACCGCCGGAATCCTTGCCACTGTTAGCAGCAAAGTCCACCCAGCGCTCTTCTTGATAGCGAGCAACTTCCTGACAATATTCTTGCCCCAAAGGTTCTACTGACTTCATGACCAAATCATAGGCGTCGTCAATGGTCACTTGAGGATTCAGGGCGCTGTCCAAATCTAATTTCCAGTCTGCAAAGGTCATCTTTTCAAGACCATTGACCTTGGCAACATGCTTGAGGTATCTCTGGGCAACTGGCGCAAAATCCTTCATGATGAGGTCAATCTGGCGGTCAAACATGGCACGATCCACTTCCTGCTCAGCTAGAAGATAATCAAAGACAGAGTCATATCCCTTCATATCTGCCAACAATTTTTCAGACTTAACTTGGGCTAGATAGGCTGCCGCAGCCGTATTTTGGTGCTTACGAAGACCTTCTGAGAAGGAACGGAAAGATTTCTCACGAACCTCAGCATCCTCGTGATTTTGGTAGAAATTCTCATAGGTGACAAAGCTGTTTTTGTAGGTCTTACCATGGGCTTCAAAGTCAGCCATTTCAAAATCCCCAGCTCGCATCTTAGTGTAAATATCCTGCGGACTGTAGAAAACCTCTCCTAAATTGGTCAAGGCCTTCTCCACATCAGCCCCTAGATAGTGGGCTTTTTTGATTTTTGCCTGACGAATGGCCGCTGTTAAATGTGGCAATTTACCCAAACGGTCCAAGACTTCCTTATCAGCTTCTACCAAAGCATCGTCAAAAAAGGTCAATACTACGCTGGCAGCTGTTTCAAATTCCATCCCAGCTTGGGCAATATTGGCAAATTCGTCATTGCTATAGTCTGTCGTCTGAGGCATAAAACCATAGTTACCAATATGGCTCATCTGGATGTAGATTTGTTCCAATTCCGCAAAGGCCTTTTCAAAATCCTCAAAAGTATGAAGATTACCCTTGTAATCACGGCTAAATTGATTGATGTCTTCGCGAGCCTTCTCGATTGCACGCAAGAAATCTTCACGGTCTTGGTATAGAGCTGTTAAATCCCAAAGTTCCTTTTCTGGAAACTCTGAACGGTGTTTTTGTTCCATTTTCTTCCTCTTATTTCTCTAATTCTAATAAAACACTAAGGGCTGATAAAGCGTAAAGCGGTGCTGTTTCTGCTCGCAAAATACGAGGACCTAGGCCTGCCAAAACGGCTCCTTTAGCTTCAAAACTTTCGATTTCTGCAGGTGAGAGACCGCCTTCTGGACCAAAGATAAAGAGCAGTTTGGCTCCTGTTTCAAGACCAGTGACTGCTTGCAGAAGCGCAGCGGCTTCTCCTTCTTTAGCTGATTCTTCATAGGCTACTATGATAGAGTCAAACTGGTCCAGCTGAGCTAGAAAATCTGCTTTTTTCTCGAAAAGTTTAATACTTGGTACAATATTACGCTTGCTTTGCTCGGCTGCTCCAAGGGCAATTTTTTCTAGTTTTTCAACTTTTTTACCCAATTTCTTGCCATCCCACTTGGCAACTGACCAGTCTGCAGGAAAGGCCCAGATTTGGCTAGCCCCCAGTTCGGTTACTTTTTGAGCGATGAACTCCAGCTTGTCTCCCTTGGGAAATCCAGATGCGATGGTCACTTGGACTGGTAGTTCCACATTGTCATTTAATTCTTGGACCAACTCAAACTGACGATTTTCCATATCCAGCACGCGCGCCAAGCGCTTGATGCCATCATCAAAGACTAAGGTAACCTCATCCTCTTCTTTCAAGCGCATAACCTGAAACATATGCTTACTGGTTTCCTTGTCCTCGATAGTGACAGGAGAGATAGCACTGCCTTTTACAAAATACTGCTGCATGCTAGCCTCCAATCACACCAGAGATATCCTTGGTTTTCTTAAAGACACAGGTATTCCATTCCCCTTGAACCATGTGAGTTTCGAGGAAAAATCCAGCTGACTCAGCCGACTGGCGCACCATGTCCCACTTGTCCTTGATAATGCCACTCATGATCAGGTAGCCTTCATCCTTTACCAAGCGATAAGCATCGTCTATTAGATGAATGAGGATATCCGCCAAGATATTAGCCACAATCACATCTGCCTCAATTTCCACACCCTTAAGCAAATCTCCAGCCGCTACATGGATATTTTCCATGCCAGGGTTGAGCTCAATATTTTCCTGAGCCACACGAACCGCCACATCATCCAGGTCATAGGCGAAAATTTCTTTAGCCCCCAGAAGCGAGCTGGCAATAGAGAGAACCCCTGAACCAGTCCCCACATCTAGCACCGTTTCGCCACCACGAAGAACCTGTTCCAAGGCAAAAAGGCTCATCTTGGTAGTTGGGTGGGTTCCAGTACCAAAAGCCATGCCAGGATCCAGCTTGATAATCATTTCCCCCGCAGTCGCCTCATAGTCTGTCCAAGAGGGAACGATGGTCAAATCATGAGTGATGCGAGCAGGTTCATAGTATTTCTTCCAGTTGTCTGCCCAGTCTTCCTCAGCCAAGGCAGTCGTCCCCATCTTGACCTCACCCAAATCCATAAAATCTGTCAATTCTGCTAGGCGAGCCTGCAAATCCGCCTCAACCACTGCCACGTCCACCGTTTCAGGGTAGTAGGCTGTCACAACGATTTCTTCTTGCTGCTCAACCTCTGGGAAAATCTCGCCAAAGCGGTCAACATTTCCCACATAGTCCATGCTATCTTCAATCGCAACGCCTTGCGCTCCCAGCTCGATCAAGAGATTGGAAACCAATTCCTCCCCTTCACGCTTCACTGTAACTTTTAACTCTTGCCATGTTTCCATCATTAAGATACCAAGCCCGTAAAACACAAATCCAAAATAGGAACTTCTCTGAAGACGCTTGTGTCTAAGAGAAGTTTATCTTTTTGGCACAGTGTTTAGGGCGGGTTCAGTTTAGAAATGTAACCGAACCATCCTTTCTAATCACTTACTTTTAAATAATCTTTTAATCTCTCTTGCAACTGAGGCACAACTTGACTGGAACTAAGAAATTCCTCAACATTCATCAGCTGATAGCCCTGTCCTTCATCTCCGAAGATGATATTGTCAAATTGTTCTTGTCTTAGCTGACCAACCATAAAGACCGATTTCTTGCCTTTAAAAATTACGCTAGGATAAATCTTGCTCCAAAGCAGACAGTCTTCATCTAAATGAATTCCCAGTTCCTCATAAACTTCACGCCGAGCGCATTCAAAAGGGCTTTCGTCCCCTTCACGGCCACCACCTGGCAGTTCCCACATATTGGCCCAGGGAATGCTTGCCTTATCATCGCGTAAGATAGTCAAAAGCTTATCCCCACAAAACAAAGCAATCTTGCAACCTGTGAAATCAGAAATCTCTATTTCCATATTAGACTCCTTCGGCTAATTCCTTTTCCAGCTCTGCTAACAAGTTTTCATAATAGCGTTTCTCGTCCCTCAACATTCGACTACTATCCATTTTCTGTCTAGCAATCTTGAGAGCCTTACGAGTTCGATCTACATCTTTCTTCACCTTTAATTGATACCAGGCTTGTATCACTTGAAGATTGGACAGTTTGAGAGACAGAAACGATTTGACCTGTCGAATACTAGCATATTGCTCCGCTTGCTCAAAATCTCCTTCCAACAAGGCGATATGAAGCAGGGATAGTTGGGCAACTGTCTGCATCATCGGAGTAGTTGTCCTCTCAAGTAATGCTTGAAACTGCTGTTTAGCTACTTCTTCCTTCCCTTCCAAAATGGAAACTTCACCTTGCATACCTAATACACCATCCGCAAAACTCCCTCGTGCATCCTCAGGAACTGCTTGAACAAAGTCTTTCAAATCATATTCTTGAGGAACCAGCAAAGTTTGAGCAGAATGTCTCAATACCAGGTAGGCGTATTTGGTATTTTCAGGGTGTTGTAGTAATTCCCAAATTTTTGCTCCATCGGTGATGTCGACTGGCAAAATGTTATTTAGGAAGAAAGATAAATTAAGAAAAATCCAAGTCCCTGCAAAATACCAGCTTCTTGTCAAAAATCCAAACACTATCGCCAATAATATCAAGCCGAGATGAACCATCAAGCCTCCTGAAAGCATCAGGATGATTCTTTGATCGCTTTCATCCTCTTTTAAACCAATGTATTGAGCACCAACATTTTTCAGAATGGCTGTTCTACTAAGATGAAACCTGCCTGACTTTTTGGTCAAAATAAAATGTCCTAATCCAAAAGCCACCAGCCGATAGCCTGTCAAGTAGCCACAAAAAGCATGACCCAGCTCATGAAGAATAAAGATTAAATACATGCTTAGAAGAGCGAAGGCATAACCAAAAGTAAAGGCTAAAACTGCGGAATACCCCAACTCTGCAAATGCGATTGTTCCACAAGCAAAAGCTAGCATAATAAAGACAACAGCTAGCACATAAACCAAATAAGTCCCAATTTTCTTCATAACACCTCCAACCAACTCCTAGTATCTTGGATAAGGATAAAATTCTCCCTCTTCCAAGCCAACTTTTCCTTCTTCAAAGACTTCTTGATTCCATTCCATAACAAATTCCTCTGCTTCTGGATCTTCCAAAAAGTCCATGAGGGTATCTAGCCCAACCTCCGCAGTATCTTTGAGGAAAAGGGCAAAATAAGCTAAAAACTCGCGAGAAAATCCTTTTTTAGGTAGATAAGGGATAACCGTTAAATAGTCTTCTGCATTGACGGTTGACTTGGCAGGATTGTAGAAAAGGACCGCTTCCTCAAAAAGAATGTCATCTGATGAAACCTCTCCGTCTTCATCCACCATCTCCACACCTGCAGCATTTTGCGCTTCCAATAGAAAACTCACTTCTACCGCGTGGTTACGCTTGTCCCAACTAATCTCAAAGTCAAAGGGAAAGTTCTTGTCCAACTCTTCCTCTAAAATATCTAAAAATCCGTATGTTGCCATTTTGTCCTCTTTCTATGCGACTCTTTAATCGCCCCGATTGCTCGGAAATATGCTAAAATAGATACTACCATCTTACCACAAAATTATTTTATGTCCTAATTATACCATATTACCTCATTTAAACCCTTGGTATCAGTGATTTTCTTAAAAGTCTGATTTCTTCATTTCTCATAAAAATCAATATAAAAAGCCCTCGAAAGGGCTAATAAATCTATAAAATCAATAGGCGAGTAACTAGCACAAGTGGACGTGCTTTTTTATTGACTATTACCACGATACCACGCTTAATCTTAGGCTTGAACTTTCTTATCTGCAATAGCGTCTGTCAAAGTCTGAGAAAAGTTAAGTCCCATTTCTCGTCCCAACTTATCTGCCCATTTTGGTATGGTCAAAGTCTTTTTAATGGGTTCCTGACTTCCTAGGTATTCTGATACATCAACAGATACCATAGAAATAAAAGATTTATCAAGGTCATAGGTTGACACGAAATCTTCATCATCTTTAAAAGGATCATTATCAATTAAAGACAAGCTATTGATATCTGATGGCTGAGGTAACTCTCCATCACTCTCTATCAAATCTGCAACAGTTATCCCTAGCCACTCCGACCCCATAGCCAAAGCCTCAGAAATCCCCTCTCCTTGTGTAGCTGAGTATTCAAAATCTGGGAAATGGACAAAATAAGTCGCTTCTGTTCCGTCTGTGTCGTCATAATAAAATAAAGCTGGATACGTAACTAACATTTCACTACCTCCATATCAAAAAGCAGGGGCTGAATTTTACAACCCAGCTTGCTTTCTTATCCCTCTTTCAGTGTACTTATTCAGCTTACCATGAAGGATTGTGATAGGTCTTTCCCCTTGCTTTTCCATTTTAATATGGGAGCCTTTACCGCCTCTAGTCTTTATCCAACCATGGGCCGTAAGGAGTTTAACCATCTCTTTTTGTGTCATAGGCATAGCGCTTTTACCTCCTGACAACACCATTATAACACGTGTTACACGTATTGTAAAGGAGTGATACTTATTATTCTATTATACATAAAAGCCCCTAGATGTGGTTCTAAGGGAAGCCAATTTATTCATACCTATTTTTCTAATGAGTAGTAAAAACTGCTTCTTTATCGAGCAATTCATCATCTGTATAGTCAATTGTAAAAGTATCTCGATCTAAGACAGATTGAGGCGGAGTTGAATGAATCATAGGAACACTGCGTACTCTATATTTTTTATCTCCAATTTTTACAAACTGATACTCTTAGAAAATCTCTTCAAACCACGTCAACGTCGCCTTACCGTACTCAAGTACAGCCTGCGGCTAGTTTCCTAGTTTGCTCTTTGATTTTCATTGAGTATGATTAACTCTCAAGTCTTCGAAATCAGGATTTTCAACAGTTAGTACAAGGAGGCGATTTACTACTTCAAAAACATCAATTATTCTATTTTTCATATTTTTTCAACCCATTATTAGAATGAACTTCTTGGTAAGCAAAATCAAGTTTAGATTTAATGTTTTCGTACAAATCTAAAATCTCTTTTGGAGTATCTTCCCGGAAGAAAAGTTTTCTTTTCCCTGAAATAACTTGATCACTAAGAATCCAATGACGAATTTGTTTTGTAAAAATCAAAATTTCCTGACTTGGTCCATCATTTCCATTGCTTATCACCTCTCTTTTCATTATAGTTCATACAATGACATTCAGCAATATTATTTCTCAAGTCAGCACTTCCACTTCTTTAGGCTCAACTATCCTATTTTGAGCTTTAAGGAAAATCAAATCTCTCATGCTGATACCTCTCCTCATTAAATTAAATAGTAAAAAAGATTCTATCCCACTCCCTGATTATTACAAAACCATTGAAATATCACAACTAATAGGCTAGAATGGACATAGTAAGATATAGTAGATGAGTCATTCTACTCAAATCCACGTTAGAAAGGACTGCTATGCCAGACAATCTCGCGCTTCGCATGCGCCCTAAAACCATCGACCAGGTCATCGGTCAGGAGCATCTGGTCGGACCTGGAAAAATCATCCGCCGCATGGTGGAAGCCAACCGCCTGTCCTCCATGATTCTATATGGCCCTCCGGGAATCGGCAAAACCAGTATTGCCTCTGCCATCGCTGGAACGACCAAGTATGCCTTTCGAACTTTCAATGCGACAGTTGATAGTAAAAAGCGACTGCAAGAAATCTCGGAAGAAGCTAAATTTTCTGGTGGTCTCGTCCTATTGCTAGACGAAATTCATCGACTAGATAAGACCAAGCAAGACTTCCTCTTGCCTCTCTTGGAAAGTGGACTGGTCATCATGATTGGAGCAACGACTGAAAATCCTTTCTTTTCCGTCACTCCTGCCATTCGTAGCCGTGTTCAAATTTTTGAGTTGGAACCTCTGTCTAACCAAGACGTCAAAGAGGCCCTGCAGATAGCTCTAAGTAACCCTGAACGTGGTTTTGATTTTCCAATAGAACTAGATGAGGATGCGCTGGATTTCATCGCAACCTCTACAAACGGAGACCTTCGCTCTGCCTTTAACTCACTGGACTTGGCTGTTCTCTCTACCCCTGAGAATGACAAGGGCATTCGCCACATCACCTTAGACATCATGGAAAATAGTCTTCAGAGAAGCTACATCACTATGGACAAGGATGGAGACGGTCACTATGATGTTCTATCTGCCCTGCAAAAGTCTATCCGTGGCTCAGATGTGGATGCCAGTCTCCACTATGCTGCCCGCTTGATTGAGGCTGGGGATCTGCCTAGTCTCGCTCGTCGCTTGACTGTTATCGCCTATGAAGATATCGGCTTAGCCAATCCTGAGGCCCAGATTCATACCGTGACTGCTCTGGATGCTGCCCAGAAGATTGGGTTCCCAGAAGCCCGCATTCTCATTGCCAATGTCGTGATTGATTTGGCCCTTTCTCCAAAATCCAACTCAGCCTATGTAGCTATGGATAAGGCACTTGCTGACCTCAAAACATCAGGGCACTTGCCTATTCCGCGACACCTGCGTGATGGGCACTACAGTGGAAGCAAGGAACTGGGGAATGCCCAAGACTATCTCTATCCACACAACTATCCTGGAAATTGGGTCAAGCAAGACTATCTGCCAGAAAAAATTCGTAATCATCACTATTTCCAAGCAGAAGATACTGGTAAATATGAACGGGCTTTGGCTCAAAGAAAGGAAGCTATCGACCATTTGCGAAAAATCTGAAATCCTTTTCAAAAAATTGCACTTTCCTCTTGATTTTTTTTGAAAAAGTGGTATCATATAAATATAGAAACGCTGTGGTGTACGACTTCACACTTAAGTGTTGACCGACTATTTTTTGTATTATTAGGGAAACAAAAGTCTTCTAACAGCATGTAGGCCGTCTCACACGGAAACAGCTTCAGTTAGAGCGAGTTGCCCACCTGCTTAATTGCGCGGGTTCAATACAAACCGTGAAGTTTCGGCACCAATACAGCTTTTTTCTTTGCCTCCTTAGCTCAGCTGGCAGAGCAGCGGACTCTTAATCCGTGGGTCACAGGTTCGATCCCTGTAGGGGGCATATAAATATAACAGGAAAAGCCTTGGAACCAAGGTTTCTTTGCTTAAATAAAATTTTTTTCAAATTCTTTAGAAAACTAGCTTAAATCATAATCCAACACCAATTTTACAAATACCATAAACTAAGCTTATATACCCAAAACACAAAAAGTCCTCTTTCCACTATTTTAGAAAGAGAACTTTTTCTTTAGGAGAAATAACTTAATTTTTAATCAATTCGTGATAGCTCAGCTGGCACTGTTAAGTAATAGGTTGCCGTCAAGCTTGCTTCGCCTTGATTGACAAAAATCTCGATGGAATTTTTATCTAGAACAACTTCCAATTCTTTAGCTTCAATATCTACATACCGTCGACTAGTGTCCTGTTCTTCTTCACCTAGAATTTTTTGAATAAGATGGCTACGATCAATGTAAACTTGCTGCACATTACTGTCATAACCAAATTCAAGATAATCTATATCATTTCCTAAGTGGTAATGACAATCTTTATCTATTTGGATTTGATATTGGCCTTTTTTAACAGGGAATTGTCTTAGTTTGCCATCTTCCAATCTTAGAATTCTAGGTAAAGTCATGGCACATGCCCATTTGTGTTCTTGGTCATGGGTTGGAAGGGTACGCCCCCATGTCTGCATCCAAGCAATCAGGATACGACGATTTTGATCGTCCAACAATGTTTGAGGCGCATAGAAGTCTTGGCCATGATCAATTTCTTGAACTGATTCTGGGATAAAACATTTTTCTCCCCAATCTACCTTACCCGTGAACAAAAGCGATGAGTTGATGTTATGATATGAGTCTCCCTCACGCTGATAACGCATGGGTGACATAATAAGGCAATCCTTCCCATCTAACTCGAAGTAATCTGGGCATTCCCACATAAAGCCTTGGTGTTCTACCCCTTTTAAAAAGATGGATTCGAACTGCCATTCTACTAGGTTATCGGACCCTAGTAGAACGATACAGCCCACATTATCCTTGTGTTTGGCAGCTACTACGGAGTAATAGCGTCCATCTTTTTCAAAGAGTTTTGGATCACGGAAATCAGCTGCAATTAACTCATCTGGCAAGTCTGCTCCAGTTGCAACTGGATTTTGTTCAATCTTTTTAAAGTGAATCCCATCGTCTGAAAATGCCATATTTTGCACTTGACGAACACCTGTTTCTTCTTCGATATGTCCAGTGTACATGAGCCAGAGGCGATCATCCTTGACAATGGCAGAGCCTGAGAAACAACCATTTCGGTCATAATCTTGGTCAGGAGCAAGTGCCACTGGCAAGTGCTCCCAAGTCACCAAGTCCTTACTTTTAGCATGTCCCCAGTGCATAGGTCCCCAAACACTATCATATGGATAGAATTGATAAAAGAGATGGTATTCTCCACGAAAATAGACAAATCCATTTGGATCATTGATCCAACCAATCTCAGCTGAAAAATGTTCTTCAGGCTTATATTGAGTATTAACGAGATGTTTATTTTCTGCTATAAAACGATTGGCTTTTTCTACTGTGTATTTCTTATCTCCCATAATCAACCTCTAGTTTTTGTTTGCTTGGTATTGGTCGTAGTATTTTTGTTTAATAGCGAGGTAATCAGAAAGTCCGTATTTTTCAAGTTCTTTCTTGTAATCATCCCACTCAGTATCAATATTGCCATTTACAATCCATTCAGCACGTTTACGGTAGATATAGTCATTCATATCTGCTTCGATATGGGCAATTTTGTCCAAATCTTCCTGTGTCATAAAGACTCTTGGATAGTTATTGTCATTGCTCATGTAAGGAACATAATATTCTTTGATAAGATCCAAACGCCATTTGGCATCATCAGGCATGGTTGTTACTTTACCATAGTATGAATCTAGGATAGCTAGTGGTCCTCCTACTTCAGTCTTTTGACGAAGTTCTGCTGGTGCAGTTCCGTTTAGTGGTAAGTGTTTTAGACTATTTGACGCTTGATCCAATTCAAAGATGTTTTGTTGTTTGTCATCTCCGTAAGTTCCCCAGTTATTTTGCACAGATTGGAGTGGAGCGTATTGTGCATCAATCCATTTAGCTGTCAATTCTAGGTTTTTGTTTACACTAGTAATAACCATCTTGTCACGCGCAAATCCCATACCGTTTGTACGAGCTACGTGTTTTTGACCACTTGGCCCAGCAAGTACTGGTAAAACATCATAACTTTCGTTACTTCCAGTAACATTATTCTTATCCCATGTAAAGTAAACACCAAATTTCTGATCATGACCTTTAGCAATGTAACTATTCCAATCATGTTCGAAAGCTTCTTTATCAATCAAGCCTTTTTCTTGCAATTGACGGATAAATTTGACACCTTCTTTATAGTTATCGTTATCTGCTGTGAAGTCAACTTTGCCATCATTTCCTACTACTAAATGATCATCGTTATCCCCTATACCAAATGCAGCAAATAGGAATTTAAAATCTTCGTTTCCGTTACCACTAATAAATGTAAATGGAATTTCATCAGCCTCTCCATTTCCATTTGGATCCCCGTTTTTGAAAGCTTCTAGGACTTTAATCAGATCATCAGTAGTTTTTGGCATTTCAAGACCAAGTTTCTTAAGCCAATCTTTGTTAATCCAAGCCATATCGTTGACGCTGTGAATAGACTCTTTACCATCTCCAAGCTCTTCAATCCATGGGAATGAGTAAATGTGCCCATCAGGTGCTGTCATCAAGGCCTTGTACTCTGGTTTCTCATCCAAAATTTTCTTAAGATTTGGCATGTATTTATCAATCAAATCTTCAACTGGAATAATAACACCTTTTTTAGCCCAGTTCATCAAGTCCACATCTGAAGCTCCGTCGTTGTGGATAGCATCTGGTAAATCACCACTAGAAATATCCAAGTTACGTTTTTCTGCAAAGTCGGATTGGTAGTTGGTCCAGTCAATATGAACGCCAGTTTCCTTCTCCAAACGTTGCAAAATTAACTTTTCATTTGGGTCTTTAGGAGATAACGGTGAACTGGCTGTCATAAACTTCAATGTTTTCTTTTCTTGAAGCGGGAATGTTACACCTTCCAACTTATAATCTGGACTTGAAGCTGTATTTTTTGAGCCACAGGCTGCAAGTACTGCTAAACTAGCTGTCAACAAAACTGCTGATTTTGAGAATGTTTTGAATTTCATGAGAAATCTCCTTTTATTTTTTCTTTTTTATCCTTTAAGTGAACCAGCCATAATTCCTTTATCAAAGTATTTTTGGAAGAATGGATACATAACAATCAATGGCAAGCTGGAAATGACAATAGTTGCGTATTTAATCAATTCAGCTAAACGTTTCATTTCATTCATAGCCGCTTGTGCTCCAATCATGTCTTGACCTGGTTGGCTCTGAATGAGAATTTTACGAAGTACAAGTTGCAATGGTTCCAAGTTTGGATCCTTGATATAAATCATTGCATCAAAGTATGAGTTCCACTGTCCTACAAAAGCATAGAGGAAGAGAACAAACATAATTGGTTTTGCAAGAGGAAGCATGATTTTGAAGAAAATCTGTAAATCATTTGCACCATCAATGACAGCAGCTTCAACTAACTCTTCAGGCAATCCTTGGAAATAGGCCCTAGCAAGAATAATATTCCAAACATTGACAGCACCGGGAACGATGATAGCCCATGGAGTATTAAGCATGCCCAAATCTTTTACTAGTAAGTAAGTTGGAACTAAACCACCACCAAAGAACATGGTTACAATCAAGAAATAATTAATCCAACGACGTCCAACCAAGTCTTTCTTAGAAAGAGGATAAGCTGTAAACACAGATAGCAAGACTGTTAAAGCCGCAAAGCCAAAAGAGTATAGTAGAGAATTGATAAAACCTCTTAGAATAGATTGGTCACTGAATACACGCTGGTAACCTTCTACCGTCCAATCGGCTGGATTAAAGCTAATCCCTCTACTAACCAGAACCTTAGGATCCATAAAGGATGCTACGACGATATAAAGTAAAGGAAGCAAAGTCATCAAAACGATAAAGACAATAATGATTTTATTTAAGAGTAAGATACGTCTATCAAATTTTGTATCCATAATCGAATTTTTCATACTTTCCTCCTTAAATTCCTTCACCATTATTCATGCGTTTAACGATTTGGTTAACTGCAACAAGCAATACTACGTTAATCACTGCATTAAACAAACCAACCGCTGTTGAGTAAGAATAGTCTCCTGATACAAGACCAACTTTATAGACATATGTAGAGATAATTTCAGAAGTTGGCAAGTTTAACGATGTCTGCATTAAGAATGCTTTTTCATAACCGACATTCATAATTCCACCTGCAGCTAAAACAAATTGGATAACCATAATAGGCTTAAGAGCTGGAATATCAATGTGCCAGATTCGTTGAAAGATATTGGCTCCATCCAGTCGGGATGCTTCTACTAAAGCTGGATCTACATTTACTAATGTTGCTGTGTAGAGCGTTGAAGCCCAGCCCATTCCTTGCCAGATACCACTAAAGATGTATAAAGGTCTAAAGAAGTCTGGATTTGTCAAGAAGTCAGCCTTCATTCCAAACATAGAGAGAAAATTGTTAATTGGTCCTCCCACTGAAAAGAAAAGGAAAATCATACCAACGATAACAACGACTGAGATAAAGTTTGGTGCGTATAAAATGAGCTGAATTCGTTTTTTGACCTTTTCACTCAAGAGTTGATTGAGCATAATAGCAAGAATGATTGGTGGTAAAAAGCCAAGCAATAAACCATAGATACTTAATTTTAAAGTATTGGCTAACAAGATACCAAAGTTGGGAGAGGATATGAATTTTGTAAACTCAGAAAAACCAATCCAATCACTCCCTAAAATTCCTTTTAAGGGATTATAATCTTTAAATGCGATTAAAACCCCATACATAGGGATGTATTTAAAGATAAAGGTTAAAACTAAACCAGGGACAGTCATCAATAACAAGAGTTTTTGTTTCTTGATTCTTTCCCAAAGAGAAACTTGCTTCGCTTTGCTATTCATAGCAACCTCCTTTTTTTGAAACGTTTCATTTTTGCTTGGAAAAGATAGCGCTTGGCGCTGTCTATTTATTTTGTTTTTGAAACGTTTCATTTTTGTTTTAAAAAAATAAATCTTTTTTTATCTGAATTCATTCTAACATTGTTAGCGTTTTCTGTCAAGACTTATTTTCATTTTTTGTTGTTTTTCCTTCAACAAATTTCACTGGTAGGATTGTCTGCAAATTAACAGTCTTTCCATCAATAATATCAAACAAAATCCGAACCGCTTCTTTTGCCATTTCTTCCAATGGTTGTTCAATAGTTGAAAGTAGATAATCTCTATCTCCAGCCATTTTAATTCCATCGTATCCAATAATTTGGACATCATGAGGAATACGTTTACCATTTTTTTCTAGTATATCAATAACATCTAAAGCTGCAAAGTCGTTAATTGTAAAAATTCCATCTATAGAATGATTGTCTTCCAAGAAACTCTCTAGCTTTCCATGATAGTCAGTAACTGTCTCATCCAAATCAAAAATACTAAGAGGTATTTTATGCTCTTGGACATACTTTTCAAAGGAAATTCTACGACGTTTGGTTTCATTAATGGTTGTATTATGTCCGCCCACAAAGGCTAAATGCTGACATCCTTTACTAATTAATTGTTTAGCTGCTTCTCTTCCACCTGCATCATTATCTGATGAAACACAAGGAATGGCAATATCTGAGTATGTACGGTCAATACTGACAAATGGAATTCCTGACGACAGGTAATGTTCAATTGGACTATAGGTAATAGCAACCACTCCATCAACTTTATTATGACGCAACATCTCCAGATAGTCTTGCTCTCGATTTGTACCATTTATAGAACATAAGAGTAATTTATTATTCCTCTTATAGACTTCATTTTCCACATGCATAGCAAATTCTGAAAAGAAGGGATGCCAGATACTTGGTACAATGATTGCAATCGTTTCTGTTCGATTTTTTTTCATTCCTCTAGCGTAGTAATCTGGAATGTAATTCAAAGTTTTAATCGCTTGCTCCACTTTTTTCAAGGTTACTTCTTTAATGCCTTTTTCTTTATTAATCACACGTGAAACTGTTCCAACACTAACTCCTGCTTCTAAAGCAACATCTTTCATGGTAATTGATTTTCTTTGTTCTACCATCTTATCACCTCCTTTCAATATATAGTATCATGCAAACGCTTTTTAAGCAACTATTTCTCAATCATTTTTCTCCAGATCATTTTTACCATCATGGATAAAATCACTCCAATCGACTTTTGATACCCCCTTCAATATTCATGTATAGACATCTACATAAAACAGGAAAAGCCTTTGTTTGCTTCCTATCTCCCCTTTTTCATGATGTATTTTCGTACGGGTGCTTCAACCATTTGAACGATTTCAAATCCTTCTTTTTGGTAAAGATTGTAAGCTGTTTGATTTGCTTCGAAGACATTTAGAGAAATACTATCTATGTCTCCATTTTCAAAGGCCAAACTAACAAATTTCCTGAAAGCCTGGCTACCTAAGCCTTGTCCCTGTTTCTGGGGGTTGATAAAAAATCTTCCAATATGAAGATTACTGTCTTCTAGTCTGATTTTCTGGATTAGCCCGACAAACTCTTGTCCATCAAAGATTGAAAAGATTCCTTCCAAATCTTGCAAGACTTGAATTGTCAAGGGAAAAGAAATCATTGGTCCCATCCATTGTTCTTGAAAGGATTTGCCAAGGGAGTTGGACCATTGGCATACGAGCTGAGCGTTTTCTGGGCTCACCTTTTCTTCAAAACGAATTGTCATCTTTTCCTCCCCATCTTATCTATGTTTCTCCATTATACTACTTCTCCCATTTTTTACGAATAGATAAGTATGATTGATTTTTATTTTTTTCTTGTCGGGAGCATTCTCGCTTCCTTTCTTGGTTTGGTCATTGACCGTTTTCCAGAGCAATCCATTATCCAACCTGCTAGTCACTGCGATTCCTGTCATACTCCCTTGCGTCCCTTAGATTTGATTCCAATCCTGTCGCAGGTTTTCAATCACTTTCGCTGTCGCTACTGCAAGACTCCTTATCCTGTCTGGTATGCCCTTTTGGAACTAGGCTTAGGTGTCATCTTTCTGGCTTGGTCTTGGGAATTGCTTTCCTTGGAGCAAGTCGTCCTAATCACCGCTGGTTTGACCTTGGGCATCTACGACTTTCGCCATCAGGAATATCCCTTACTGGTCTGGATTGTCTTTCATCTGCTTCTAATGTCCTGCTCTGGCTGGAATCTAGTCATGGTCTTCTTCCTTGTCCTTGGAATTTTAGCTCATTTTATCGATATCCGCATGGGCGCAGGGGATTTTCTCTTTTTGGCTTCTTGCGCTCTCGTCTTTAGTGCGACAGAATTACTCATCTTGATTCAGTTTGCTTCTGCAACAGGAATTCTAGCCTTTCTCCTGCAAAAGAAAAAGGAAAGACTTCCTTTCGTGCCTTTCCTCTTACTTGCTACTTGTTTGATTATTTTTGGTAAGCTACTGCTTGTCTGATAAAATCCTGAATCGGCTCTCCTTGGTGGAGAGCTTTTACTATTTTCGAACCGACGATAACACCATCTGACACCGCATTGAAGCGTTCCAGATCGGCTTGACTAGATACACCAAAACCTGTCAAGACTGGGATGTCGGCCACTTGATGAAGTTGCGCCAAGTGCTTGTCCAAATCTGCACGGTAATTGCCTGATTTCCCTGTCACCCCATTGATGGCAACGGCATAGACGAATCCCTCCGCGCCTTCAATCAACTCTTTCTGGCGCTCAATTCCTGTGGTCAAGCTTACTAAAGGAATCAAGGCGATATCTGTATCTGCCAAAAATGGTTCTACAAAGTTGGCATGTTCATGAGGTAAGTCTGGGATAATCAAGCCCTTCACAGCTGTATCAGCCAGATCTTTGACAAAGTTCTCCACACCGTACTGAAAGAGGGGGTTGAAGTAGGTCATGATGACCAGTGGAATCTCTGTTTCAATGGTTTTCAAGGTTTCAACTAAAGCCTGGGTAGAGGTCCCGTGGGCTAAACTGCGCAAGCCAGCTTCTTCGATAACAGGTCCATCTGCAACAGGGTCTGAAAAGGGAATACCCACTTCAATTGCAGAGACACCCAAATCTTCTAGAAAGTGGATTGTTTCTCCTAGTCCATCCAAACCTTTCTCGTGGTCTCCAGCCATGATATAGGGAACAAAAATTCCTTTTCCAGCTGCTTTTATAGCATTTAATTTTTCTGTTAGTGTCTTAGGCATGAGCTTCTCCCTTCTTTGCTGCATCTGCTTCCAAGCGGTCTTTGACTTGAACCACATCCTTGTCCCCACGACCTGATAGGCAGACAATCATAGACTTTTCTGGTCCAAGTTCTTTGGCCAATTTCACCGCAAAAGCGATAGCATGGCTAGATTCCAAGGCTGGGATAATCCCTTCCACACGAGACAAGAGTTGGAATCCTTCCAAGGCTTCTTCGTCTGTCACAGGGACATAGCTGGCACGTTTAATATCGTGGTAGTGAGAATGCTCTGGACCGATACCAGGATAGTCCAAACCTGCTGAGATAGAGAAGGCTTCAAGAATTTGACCATGGGCATCTTGGAGCACATCCATGAGGGAACCGTGAAGGACACCTGGACGACCCTTGGTCAAGGTAGCTGCGTGGTGCTCTGTATCCACACCAAGTCCAGCCGCTTCAGCTCCATACATAGCTACAGACTCATCTTCTACAAAGGGATGGAAGAGCCCAATAGCATTAGATCCACCACCAACACAGGCTACTAGGGCATCGGGCAGATTTTGACCTGTCATATCGCGATACTGTTGTTTAGCTTCGCGACCGATGACACTTTGGAAGTCACGAACGATTTCTGGAAATGGATGAGGCCCCAAGGCAGAACCAAGGATATAGTGGGTATCGTCGATATTAGCCACCCATGAACGAAGGGCTGCATTGACCGCATCCTTGAGCACGCGCGAACCATCTGTTACAGCCTCGACCTTGGCTCCCAAAAGCTCCATGCGGAAGACATTGAGGGCTTGGCGTTTGACATCTTCCTCACCCATGTAGATGGTACATTCCATGTTAAAGAGGGCCGCAGCAGTTGCAGTTGCCACACCGTGCTGACCAGCACCCGTTTCTGCGATAATTTTCTTTTTACCCATGCGTTTGGCAAGCCAAACTTGTCCTAAGGCATTGTTAATCTTGTGGGCTCCTGTATGGTTAAGGTCTTCCCGTTTGAGATAAATCTTGGCTCCGCCGATATGCTGGGTCAAGTTTTTTGCGTAATAAAGAGGAGTTTCACGTCCTACGTACTGGCGCAAAAGCTGGTTTAATTCCTCTTGGAAACTTGGGTCTGCCTGACTTTCACGGTAGGCCTTCTCCAACTCCAAAACTGCTGTCATCAATATTTCTGGGACAAAACGTCCGCCGAATTTTCCGTAAAATCCATCTTTATTTGGTTCCTGATATGCCATGCTTTACCCTCTCTATAAATCTTCTAATCTTTTCATGATCTTTTTGTCCATCTGTCTCCACTCCGCTTGATACATCTACTGCATAGGGAGTAAAGTGTTGAATTGCTTTTACTACATTGTCTTCATTAAGCCCACCTGCGATAAAGAAAGACTGAGTTAATCCAGTCGTATCCAGTTGAGCCCAGTCAAAGGTCTGGCCACTTCCTGCCACAGGGGCATCAAAGAGTAGATAATCTGCCTGAGAATTGGGGACATGCCCATTTCCATCTACCTGCACAGCCTGAATACTGGCACAAGGCAAATTCTCAAATAAATCATCTGCCACCTGACCGTGAACTTGAACCAAGTCCAAGCCAACTTTGTCAATCGCTTCTAGCAGTTCTGCCCGACTTGGTGAAACAAATACACCAACCTTTTTCACATCCGCAGGAATAAGCTTTGCCAGCACAGCTGCCTCTTCTAAAGTCACCTGTCTTTTACTAGGTGCAAAGACAAAACCGATATAATCGGCTCCTGCTGAAACGGCTGTTTCCACCGCTTCTTTGGTCGATAGTCCACAAATTTTAACCTTTGTCAATCTGCAACTCCTTGGTTCTCTGGGCTACATCTTCTGCCTGCATGAGAGCTGTCCCTACTAAAATTCCGTTAAAGTATGGCGCTAGTCGTTCCGCATCCTGCCCTGTGAAAATAGCAGATTCAGAAATGTAATAACGTCCTTCCTTAAAGTGTTGGGACAAGTCTACACTGGTCTGCAAGTCGACTTCAAAGGTAGTCAAATTGCGATTATTGACCCCGATAATCTGGGCACCAAGTCTGTGAGCCACTTCTAGTTCAGCTAGATTGTGGGTTTCCACTAAGACTTCCAGACCAAGTTCCGTCGCGTAGTCATAAAGTTCCTTAAGACGTTCTTCTGACAAGGCTGCCACAATGAGCAAGATGACTGTCGCACCTGCATTGCGAGCGCGGATGATTTGCTTTTCATCGATGATAAAGTCCTTGTTGAGCGTCGGAATGTTTACCTGACTGGAAATCTCCCTTAGATAATCCAAATGACCTTTAAAGAAAACCTCATCTGTCAAAACAGAAATCATCACTGCACCATTTGCTTCATAAGTCTGGGCCTGTTGCACAATATCCACATCGAGATTGATATCTCCCAAACTAGGGCTAGCTTTCTTGACCTCAGCGATTACCTGCAAGCGGTCCTGATGATTCTTCAAAAATTCTGCCAAGCGATAGGTCTGGCGCAGAGGCTGGATTTGCTCCAGCTTCATCTGCTCCACCTCACGCGCCTTCTGCTCTAAGATTCGTGCTAAAAATTCCTGACTCATTTTTGGTACTCCTGTAACAGTCTGAGTTTTTCAAGGGCCTTGCCTCTAGCAATCACTTGACGGGCCAAGGCAACTCCTTCCTTGATGCTATCAATCTTACCATTAGCATAGAAACCAAGACCAGCATTCAAGACTGTCGTTTCCAAGAATGGACTTGCTTCGTTTTTCAGAACGCTGAGCAAAATTTCTGCATTTTCCTGAGCATTCCCACCACGAATATCTTCCATAGCATAGCCTTCCATTCCCAAATCCTCTGGAGTAAAGCTTGACAAGCTGATTTCGCCATTTTCAAGAAGTGCAATCTTGGTTGTTCCGTTCAAGCCAGCTTCATCCAACCCTTCTGGTCCAGCAACCACGATGGCACGTTTGCGACCCATATTTTTCAAAACCTGAGCTGTACTTTCTAGGAGTTCTGGACGACTAATTCCAAGAAGCTGTGTTTCTAAAGCCATTGGATGAATCAGTGGACCAGTCAAATTCATAATCGTTGGAATTCCCAATTCCAAACGAGCTGGCATGATGTATTTCATAGCTGGGTGCATATTTTTAGCGAAGAGAAAGACGATTCCAGTTTTATCAAAGACCTTACCTAGTTCAGCTGGTTTGAGGTCAAGATTGATTCCCAAGGCTTCGAGGACATCTGCGGAGCCAGATTTAGAAGAAATCGAGCGGTTACCATGCTTGGCCATGTGAATACCGCCACCAGCCAAGACAAAGGCTGCAGTTGTGGAAATATTAAAACTGAAAGACTTGTCCCCACCTGTACCACAGTTGTCCATGGCATCATGAATCTCAGTTGGAATATGCTGGGCATGTCCTCTCATGACTTGGGCAATGGCTGTGCGTTCTTCAGGTGTTTCCCCCTTCATCTTAAGAGCTAAGAGGAGAGAAGCAATCTGCGCTTCAGTTACACGCCCAGTTACGATACGCTCAATGACATCCATCATTTCCACACCTGATAAATTTTCAAATTTTGCTAGTTTTTCAATAATCTCTTTCATCCTAGTTTCCTCACTTTACAACCTTCTCGATAAAATTCCGAATAGAAGACAAGCCGTCTGGCGTTCCAATGCTCTCTGGATGGTACTGGAAGCCATAAATCGGTAGGTTTTTATGTTGAATCCCCATGATGGCTTGGTCATCAGTCGAACGAGCTGTCACTTCAAAGTCTTCTGGCATTTCCTCAATCAAAATACTGTGATAACGCATGACCGCACGGCCATCCTCAATACCTTGATACAAAACAGATGGCGCTTCAAAGTTGATATTGCTCTGTTTCCCATGCATGACTTTTGGAGCCAAACCTAGCTTACCACCAAAGACTTCTGCAATGGCTTGGTGACCCAAACAAATCCCTAGAATCGGCTTCTTGCCTGCAAAATCACAAATCATGTCTTCCATCTTTCCAGCATCAACTGGCCAACCAGGACCAGGAGAAAAGACCAGACCATCTGCTTTTTCAGCTTCTTCATACAGCTTGGAATCATCATTTCTCAGAACCTGAACTTCTGCAAAATTCCCAATGTATTGGGCCAAGTTATAGGTAAAAGAATCATAGTTGTCAATCAATAAAATCATGGTCTTAGTTCTCCAATTCTAGTCATAGATTTTGCTTTGTTAATGGTTTCTTGGTATTCGTTTTGGGCGATAGAGTCGTAGACAATCCCTGCCCCAGCCTGCACATAGGCTCTTTGATTTTTGAGAATCATGGTTCGGATGGCAATGGCCAAATCCATATCACCCGTCGCAGACAAGTAGCCGATTGCTCCCGCGTATACGCCCCGTTTTTCTGTTTCCAGTTCATAGATGCGTCTCATAGCTCGAATCTTTGGTGCTCCAGAAACTGTTCCAGCAGGAAGTGTTGATTTCAAGGCATCCATAGCAGTGAGTTCTGGAAGCAAACGTCCCTTGACCACGCTGGTCAAATGCATAACATAGCGGAAGAGCTCCACCTTCATATACTTAGTAACTTGGACACTGGCCGTTTCAGAGATGCGGCCAATATCGTTACGCCCCAAGTCTACCAACATTCGATGTTCTGCTGTTTCCTTCTCATCAGAGAGGAGGTCAGTCGCCAAGGTCTTGTCTTCTTCATCCGTAGCCCCTCTTGGTCGCGTCCCTGCAATCGGATTGGTTGTCACGATGCCATTTTTGACAGAAACTAAACTTTCTGGACTAGCTCCGATGATTTGATAATCCCCAAAATCATAGAAATAAAGGTAATTAGATGGATTGGTCACGCGGAGATTTCTGTAGAAGTCAAATGGATTTCCAGTCACCTCTGCTGAGAAGCGTTGACTAAGTACACATTGGAACATATCGCCATTACGAATCAAGTCACGAGCTATTTCCACCATTTCCTCAAACTTCTGAGGAGCAATATGGGGGTTGAAGTCTAACGGAGATAGATCCAAGTCTTCAAATTCATTTGGAGCAGGAATGCGTAATTCCTCAAGCACTTGGTTCAAGGCTTCTTCCAAGTTTTCTTGACTGCGCTCACTATAGAGAGCATCCTCTATGACATGGATTTTTTCCTTCTTGTGGTCAAAGACCATGTAACTCTCATAAACAAAGAAATGCATGTCTGGCGTCCCAATTGTATCTTGAGGGATTTGACCAATTTCTTCATAAAGCGAAATCATATCGTAACCAACAAAACCAATTGCCCCACCACCAAAAGGTAGATCTGAATGGTGCTGGCTCTTATGAGTCACTTCATAAAGGAAATCCAAGGAATCCCGATCAATCACTTGACCATTTTGATAAAGAACTCCATTTTCAAACTTAATCTCAAAAACTGGATTATAGGCTAAGATAGAAAAACGAGCTGTTTCCTTGTCTCTCGGAATACTCTCTAAGATAACCTTGTGTTGCCCCTTTAGGCGCATATAAGCCAAGATTGGCGATAAGACATCTCCATGAATGATTCGTTCCATTGTAATTTCCCTTTCAGTTCTACTTCTAGTCCGTGGTGACTGTATGAAAAATCCCCACGCAAAATAACTTGCGTGAGGACGAAATTCGCGGTGCCACCTCAATTATAGGATTTCTCCTATCTCTCATTCCTGTCTCAGATATCTCCTGTAACAGGCTGTGCGATAAAGGGCACTCCCTTGAGAATGATGTTTTCTTCTCTCGTTTCAGATGGACCCAACCTTACAGTTTTCTCTGCTTGTTTTCAGCAACCACAAGCTCTCTGTGAGAGAAAAGACTGTAATTTTTCCATCTATTATTTTTTAGCTTCTAGTAATCTGCAATCGCAGCTAGGTCCTTGCCTCCACGACCAGAGACATTGATGAAGAGATGTTCATCTCGGTACACCTTTATACTCTTCGAAAATCTCTTCAAACCGCGTCAACGTCGCCTTGCCGTAGGTATGGTTACTGACTTCGTCAGTTCTATCTGCAACCTCAAAACAGTGTTTTGAGCTGACTTCGTCAGTTCTATCCACAACCTCAAAACAGTGTTTTGAGCAACCTGCGGCTAGTTTCCTAGTTTGCTCTTTGATTTTCATTGAGTATTACTAGCTTTTTTCGTATTAGTCCAGCCTTTTTGTTTGCTTTTAGTAGTAGGCAAGGAGCTGTAGATAAAACTCAAGTTCATCAAAGCGACTTAAGGCCCTAATAAAAGATAAACAAAATGACGGATAGAAAAAAGCCCACACACGGAATCTACTTCCATGTGAGGGCGTTGGTAACGCGGTGCCACCTCAATTGTAAAGGAACTATCTCCTTTACATCTCTGCCTTGTCTAACAACAAGCTGCACTGTAAGGTGTGCGCACCGAATTTTCATTGTTTCAAATTCATTTTTTAAATCAGCCCACTTTCACTACTTCCAACCACCTATTCACAATCACCACAGGCTCCCTGAAGATCAAAAATAGTTACTTTTCTGATTTGTTGAACTTATTTTAATACTTTGTTTTTTCTTTGTCAAGACTTTTTTACGATTTTTTTGAAAATATCATTCGAATGTGACCATGTCTTCCTTAGATCGAACATGAACATGAACATGTCCCACTTGTTAGAAATTGGATCCAACTCAATAGAAACTGAATGGAGGCTAAACAGAACTTATTTTAGAACACTCCATCTTTTCCACTAGGATTTTCAAGAATTAAACAATACTAGAAACTCTGTCTCCTAACAAATTTAGGAGAAACTTCAACAGATGTGACACTTTCCCCTTTAATAATTGCTAAAACACCTTCTATCATTTCTTTAGCCAATTTAACATAATTGGGAGCAATTGTAGACAAAGCTGGAGTATAATACTGAGAAATAGGAATATTATCAAATCCAATGATAGAAATATCATCTGGAATAAGAATTCCTTTCTCATAGCACGCACGAATCAAGCCCTGAACCTTTTCATCTCCTGAAACAAAAATAATGTCCGGATCATTTTGGGTAGTCAAGTGCTGCATTGCATAAGAATAAACTGAATCAATTGTAGATAAGCCATAAATGACTTTTAAATCCATAAAGTAATTTTTATCATTCAGAAAAGAACGCACACCTCTTTCACGATCCTTATTAACATGAGATTCTCCTCCCATAAGCAACCACATATTTTTAAATTTTTCTTCAGTTACAGCTTTCATCATATCATAAGTAGCTTGAAAATTATTATTAGATACATAGACTACTCCAGACGTTTGAGATTCACCGAAAACAAGAAAAGGCATATGGTTCTTCTTTAAATACTGAATTCTGATATCATCTACACTTTCATAAAAAACAATAACACCATCTACTAGGCTACCTGTGCTTGATATAATTGAATTACTAATTGTATCCTCCTCTCCAAAGTACTCAACTATAGCATTAACACCATACTCTTTACAAGTTTGTAAAACTTTATCTAATAAAGTTTGAAACCAAATTAAAGGAAAAGAGTCGATTTTTTTTACAGAAATCAATATATTTATAGCTTCTTTTTTAGTTAAATTTTTTGCATACGCATTTGGAATATACGACAATTCCTCTATAACTTTTTGAATCGCTTGATAAGTTTCTTCTTTAACATTTACTCCACCATTAATAACTCGTGAAACTGTTTTTGGAGAAAAACCTGATAAACGTGCAATGTCATAAATAGTTACTTTTTTCCCATTTATATTTTTCATTTCAGTCCTCCATTACGAACATTCTAATATTACTATACAATATTTAATTTTTTTTAACAAGAGAATTTAGTAAATTATTTAAGATCCACAAATTCACAAAATTAATTTTACAAATATTCTTCCCCTTCAAAAAAGTTTAAATTGCATTTCACACCTTTATTTTTAAGAATGTTTCCAACTTCACGACAAATAAATTCATATGAGAAAAAACTACCATAAAATTGTAGATTAACTTTTTCAGTAAAATGTGTAGGATTTATAAAAAAATATAATAGCCTGTCAATGTAACATTTTAACATAGAGTTAATTTTTTCTTTAAAGATAACATTTGTTATCAACTCATCAGGAGATAAATGAAAGGCAAACACCATTTCATAAATATCATAAAAAGAAATAAATTTGTATACTTGTATCAAACAATTATTATCAAAATATTCTATTTTACCTAAATCAAAATTGATTTTATAATCTTTCATAAAAACCTCTGAGCAAAAATCTACTCAAAAATTAGATGATTAAAACATCTAAAAAACAAAAGGACAAAAACATCTGTCCCTTTGTTTACTAAATTTCAGCTAATTTCTTCGACATAAATAACACCTACAATATTAGCAATTTCTTCCATCAAACGAAGATGTTCAAATCTACCTGATAATTCCAGAGTAATAAATGACGCTATTTTTTTGTCTGGAACATCAAAGTATTCAATTCTGTCAGAATTAACATCTCCAAACGCTGTTCTTGAATCGGTCATTCTGATACCATTTTCTGCACAATAAACCAATACACGATTATAGGCTTCTGTAGATTTAACCACTATATACAATTCAATCATTTTAGAACGATTTCGTAGATATTTTTTTAGTGGTTGGAACATGGATATCACACCCCAAACAGAAATGGCTACTAAAAGAGCTCCCTCATAAAAACCTACTCCAATAGCTAATCCAATTCCTGCCGAAGCCCAAATGCCTGCTGCAGTTGTTAAACCAGTTATTTTCTTTTTATCTGTAATAAGTATTGTTCCAGCCCCAAGAAAACCAACACCTGATATAACCTGCGCACCTAAGCGTGTAGGATCTCCTGTACCAAATTTATAAGATACGTATTCATTCGTCATCATAATTAAACATGCAGCCAGACAAACAATACTATGTGTACGAATACCTGCTGGTTGAGATTTACTTCCTCTCTCTAAACCAATTACACCACCAATAACTACTGATAAAACAATCCTGACAACTATTTCAATATGTGATAACCCAAGACTAGTGGCTGTCATGATTATTTCCTTACTTTACGCCCCGGTCTTTGTGTGAAGTATAATACAGTTCCAGAAACAATCATCAGAACAATTGTATAAACAAATACCAGAGCTTGTGCATTAGATGTTGCTGTTTCATCACCTGCAGATCGAATCGTAATACCTAATGGTTGAGCTAGGGGATGGTAAAGGAATACAGATAAGTCGAAGTCAGTTAATAAAGAGTTAAAGTTTAAAGCAATAACAGAGAGAACAACCGGTAAAATAAATGGAATGATAACCTTCATCATAGTATAAAAAGGTGAAGCACCCATACTTCTTGCTGCATCTTCCATCTCATCATCAACACTAAATAAAATAGCACGTACCATTCTATAAGAAAATGGGATTTTTACAACTATATATGCAATAAGTAGAATTACCAAACCACCTACCAAAATCTGATTCAAGACAAGAAATTGTGGCTGATTAAAAGTAAATAATAAACTTACTGCTAAAAGTGTACTTGGTAGTAACCAAGGAAGTAGAGCACCATATTCAAATAAGAAATCAAAACGAGATTTATGTTTTCTGACAACACGAGCAAATACAACTGCGAGAATTGTTGCTGTTGTCGCAGCAATAATAGAATAAATAAAGCTGACCAAGAATGGAGAGAATGCCGCACTATTACTAAAGAATAAGCGATAATTTTCTAAAGTAAAGTTTGATAATGTTAAGTTACCTGTTTGAATTGCAACTGGATCTGTAAATGAGTATAATACTATAAAAATTAGTGGAAGCATGAAAACTGTGAACAATCCATATGCTACAATGTGAGCAATGATATTCCAAGGCTTAGACGCAATTTTTTGTTTTTTAAGAGGCGCTTTAGTCTTAGAGATAGAAATATAATTTCCACCTTTTTCTATCTTATTCATGATAGTAAGCAAAATTGTAGTTGCAATACCTAAAATAATTGCAAGTAAGGCAGCTAAATCACGAGAATTCCCCATCCCTGCAAATGTAATAATCATTGGATTTATAGTTTGAAATTCTTTACCACCAACAATCATGGGTGCTGCTACTGCAGATAAACCACTAAGAAAAACCATAATAGTAAGTGCAAATAGAGTTGGAATTAAGGTTGGTAACACTACTTTTCGGAAAACAGTAAATGGTTTTGCTCCCATATTTCGAGCAGCCTCAATAGTGTGATAGTCAACGCTTCGAATTGTATTTGTTAAAAACAATGTATGATTAGCCGTTCCTGAAAATGTCATAATGAATAAGACTGCACCATACCCAATAAACCAGTTAGGGTCTAAAGAAGGGATAATATTTTGTAAAAATTTTGTAATCAATCCATATGGACCATAGACAAATTTATATCCAGTCGCTAAAACCACTCCTCCATAAATTAAAGAAGTCATATAACCTAATTTTAAAATTTTAGCACCTTTAATATCAAAGTACTCTGTAAATAGAACACAAAGAATACCTACGATATTAACTGTAATAATGAGTGAAAATGCTAACTTAAAACTGTTCATAATACTCTGAAGTGCTCTCTGAGATTTTAGAACACGATGTACAGCATCAAGGGAAAATTCTCCTCCTTTTACAAATACATTCACTACTAGATCAAAGTTTGGATAAATAATAAATGTTACTAAGAACCAGATTAACCCTAAACGAATAAGCCAATCTTTTAAATTTAATTTATGACGCATACTGCACCTCCTTAAAATTGCAGAACGTCTGATGGAGTGATAAATAACTCCACACTTTCTCCGACAGATCTAATAGCAACCTGACTATCAATACTTGTTACATTAAGAATCTGACTTTCAGAAACTTTTATTGTATAGTGAATTGTAACTCCAGAAAACTCAACATCAATAATTGTCCCTTTTAGAATAAAATCTTGTTCAGTTTCACGATTGAATCGAACTTTCTCTAATCGAATGTATCCTTTTTTATCCTCTAAGAAAACGCTTGTATTTTTCAATAATACTTCGTGGACTGTTTCATCGGTCAAAACATTAATATCTCCAATAAAATCACATACAAATTCAGTTTGAGAATTATGATAAATTTCTACTGGTGTACCGACCTGTTCGATGTATCCATTGTTAAAGACTGCAATTCTATCAGATAAAGTCAAGGCTTCCTCTTGATCATGAGTAACATATAAAGTAGTAATACCTAACTCTTTTTGAAGTCTTTTCAACTCTTTTCTCAAATCTACACGTAATTTTGCGTCAAGGTTTGACAATGGTTCATCTAGACAAAGAATTTTAGGTTCAAGAACCAGAGCACGAGCCAATGCTACCCTTTGTTGTTGACCCCCAGATAATTCTGATACATTACGCTGTAACTGTTGATCAGAGATCTTAATTTTTGCTGCTACTGCTGATACTTTAGCTTTAATAACATCTGGAGCTACCTTCTTAACTTTTAAACCAAATGCAATATTATCAAAAACAGTCATAGTTGGAAATAGCGCATAAGATTGAAATACAATACCAATTCCACGCTTTTCAGGTTCCAAATGAGTGACATCTGTTCCATTAACTTCAATACTTCCTGATGATGGATTTAGAAAACCTACCAAAGCTCTCAAAGTAGTTGATTTACCACATCCTGAAGGCCCAAGAAAAGTAAAGAATTCCCCTTCATGTATATCTAAATTCAGATTATCAATTGCAACAAAATCACCATATTTAATTTGAATATTATCAAATTTAATCATCTCACTAACTCCCTCTATCACTAAAGCCAAAAGCCTCTCTTTATTTCTTCCATAAATTTAGAAATAATAGAGAGACTTGGACATAAAAAATAACTCTTATTTCTTATTTTACGTATTCTAATTCAGCTTTTTCTACCCATTCATCCAAATGCTTTCCAACAGCTTCCCAGTCAATATTTTGTGGTTTCACTTGATCAACAAATTTTTTCGTATCTTCAGGTAACTCTTTTAGGGCATCTTTATTGGCAGGAATAGATCCAAATTTTTTACTATATTCTACTTGAATTTCTGTTTGACCAAACCAATCAATAAATTCTTTAGCTAACGCTTGTTTTTTACTAGTGCTTAAAACCATAGTTTGTTCAGTTACAAATGGTACACCAATCTCAGGAGTCATAACTTTGAATTCAACATTTTGTTCTTTTTGTCCGATTAACGCTCCAGAACCCCAGATCATACCGTATTGAATTGGGCTTTCTTTATCTAACGCTTTAACAACTGAGCTTTCACCTTTTTGAAGAGTATAGGCATTTGCAAAGTATTCTTTTGCAACTTCCCAGCCCTTTTCCGATACTCCTAAATCACCTTTTTCATCAAGATAACGAACTAAGATACTTGCTAGAATTGCCCGTCCTGTACCACCTTGAAGACCATAAATTGAATATTTACCTTTATACTTACTACCTAATTCAGTCCAATCTTTAGGCATTTCTTTTACATCAGGCGCCCCAATTAAAACTAATGGTTGAACAATCACAGGATTATAATAATTATCTTTATCTGATAAAGATTGATCAATCTTATCTAACCATTTAGGCTTGTACTGTACTAGTAATTTTTGATCTCTAATTTTATTTGAATCAACAGCACCAATTCCAAATACCATATCTGCAACTGCATTATTCTTCTCAGCAATAACACGGTCTGCTAATTGAGCACCAGCGATATCAACCATTTTTATATTAAAACCAGCTTCTTTTGCTTTAGCAGTTAACCAATCACCACGACCATTTGAGACTGAGTTCGAATAGATTACTAATTCTTGACTTTTATCAGCTTTTTCTTCAGATGAAGAAGCAGTCGTAGAATTTGAACCTCCAGAGCAAGCAGCAAGTGTAGTAAGAGCAACTCCCGTTGCAAGTACAGTAGACCAAACTTTCATTTTTTTCATGATAAGTTCTCCTTTTTTATTATTTTATTTAAATTTTTCGTGATATGGAACAAATTGTCTCATATCTTCAAATACAGTATAGTCAATACGGTTTACAGTAATAGTTGAAATCTTCTCTAATAAAATTTCAGTTAATTCTGCTCTGACTTTAGTAAACTCTTCTTCCTCCTCTTCGGTTAGAGGAATCCGAAGATACCCAATTGAAATATGGAATTGATATCTATCATGATTAGGGAAACGAACACCTGCTTTTTCTGAGACATAAGTACGAATTTCTTCTAATCTCTTTGCAGAAGCTTCATCTGCAGGTTCAACTAGTATGTTTTGTTTTCCCATTTCAGTTATACGCATATGAATTTCTTCATCCAACAATGGAAAAATTTCAAGTTGTTTAGCAAAGTAATCATGTATTTCCTGTAAAGGTGTATCTAGAGGAAGATTACTGCTCCAAAACTCCGTTTCACGATTTTCATGGCACAACAATTCAATTACAGTCATGTGAATAGAATTCCTTGGAGTTAAAGTGAACTTATCGATAAATGGTAATTCTCTATAACGTGATTGAATAATATCAACAACTTCCATCAAATCTTGTTTAGTATAAAGATTTGCTACAACAGTATTTCCTGGAAAATGATTAAATTCCCCATTCTCTTTGAACTTAATTTTTGTTAAGTTTTTCATATAAAGACCTTCTTTTTTTATATTTGACATCGGTGTCATCATGTTTACATTATACAATGAAATCGTTTCCTTTGTCAAGCGCTGTCAAACATTTTTTTTAATTTATCTTTCATTAAATATACATTTCATTAAAAGGTTAAGTAATTTTTCCAAAATACAGCACTCATATAGACAGTATCATCAATTATAGCCATTGGGATTTTTTGATTGCCAATTCCATGTATCTCTACACATGTCTTCAATCGATTTTGTTGTTCTCCAATTTAATTCCTTATATGCTTTGTCTGCATTTGCATAACAAGTTGCAACGTCTCCTGAACGTCTTGGAACTATTTTATAAGGAATAGGGATCTTATTAACACTTTCAAATGTATTTACAAGTTGTAATACACTAGTGCCTTCTCCCGAGCCTAGGTTATAGATATAAACATCTGTTTTTTCAGATACTTTTTCTAAAGCTTTTATATGTCCTATTGCTAAATCTACTACATGGATATAATCACGCACACCAGTACCATCAAGCGTATCATAATCATTTCCGAACACACTTAGCTCTGACAGCTTACCTACCGCTACTTGTGCAATATAAGGCATCAAGTTGTTAGGAATTCCTGAGGGATCTTCCCCAATCAAACCAGACTCATGAGCACCAATTGGATTGAAATAACGAAGCAACGCAATACTCCATTCTGAATCTGCTACATGAACGTCTTTTAAAATTTGTTCAAGCATCACTTTGGTGTACCCATAAGGATTTGTCGCACTTGTTTGCATCGTCTCAATTAGAGGTGACTGATTGTTAATTCCATATACAGTCGCACTTGAAGAAAAGACAATCTTTTTAACATTAAATTCTGACATCACTTCAACAAGTGCCAATGTACTCATAATATTATTTTTGTAGTACATCACAGGCTTTTGCACGGATTCTCCGACAGCTTTATAACCTGCAAAATGAATTGCAGCATCAATCGATTCTTGTTCAAATACCTTTCTCAATGCTGGTTTATCACAAACATCTAATTCGTAAAACACAGGACGTATTCCTGTAATTGCTTCAATACGGTCTAGCACCAAGATGCTAGAATTCGAAAGGTTGTCGACAATGATAACTTCCTTTCCTAAATTTAGTAATTCTACTACGGTATGGCTACCAATATAACCAGCTCCGCCTGTTACCAATATTGCCATTTGGGTTTCCTCCTAATTAATTCCAACCGACTTAACAAATCTCATAAACGCTTCATGTCCAGATGAAGTATTCTTATAAACACCTGCATCTTCTAGGACTCTCGCAAATGCTTGTCCTACTTCGTGTTGAACTACGCTATTAACCTCTTCTTTTTTAATGTTAGGATATTTTTCTTTCAATTGGTCGGCCCATTCTAAATGATAATCCGCAATTGCGTTTTCCTCTCCTAAAAGATATTTTCCAACTTCTTCTAACTCTAGTTTCAAACGAGGTGGTAATATCGCAAGTCCCATCACTTCGATTAATCCGATATTTTCCTTTTTAATATGTTGTACATCTTGATGAGGATGGAAAACACCATCTGGGTATTGTTCAGTAGTATGATTATCTCTTAGAACAATATCTAATTCATATCTCCCGTCCACTTTACGAGCAATAGGAGTCACCGTATGGTGTGGGACATCTTCAGTCATAGCAATGATGTCTACTTCTAAATCTGAATATTCTCTCCACTTATTTAGAATTTTAGTAGCTAAATCTAACAAGCGATTTTTATTTTCACTTTGTAACCTAATTACTGACATTGGCCATTTTACAATACCAGCATTAATATCCTCAAAGTCTTTAAAACGAAATTCACTCTCAAATTTTGCTTTTTCCATTGGGAAAATATATTTCCCTCCCTGATAGTGGTTATGACTAAGAATGGAGCCTCCTGAGATAGGAAGATCAGAATTTGAACCAGCAAAATATCCTGGCAAAATATCAACAATCTCCAATAATTGTTCAAATGTTTTAGAGGTAATAGCCATTGGTACATGTTGACTATTCAAAAATATCGCATGCTCATTAAAGTATGAGTAGGGAGAATACTGGAATCCCCATACTTCGTCACCAAGTTTCAACCGAATAATTCTATGATTCGAACGTGCTGGATAATTTATTCGCCCCTGATATCCTTCATTTTCCATACATAGTAAACATTTGGGATAATTAGTTGCTTTTACTAATTTTTCAGCAGCAATTGTTTTTGGATCTTTTTCGGGTTTTGACAAATTTATCGTAATCTCTAGCTCTCCATATTTAGTTGATGCTCTAAACTCAATATTCTTAGCAATAGCAGAAGTTTTAATATAATCACTATCTTTACTTAACTTATAAAATTCTTCAACTGCTTCTTGAGGTGATATATCATATGAACTCCAAAAAATATCATTTAATCGACTAGGTAAAGGAACTATGAAATTCATTAACTCTGCTCCTAAACATTCCTTTTCCTCAATTAAATCTTTAATTTTACCGTTTTTTAAGGCGATTTCCACTAAGCAATCTTTTATTTGTTTCAGGTCATTTTCATCGGAAATACGATCAGTTCCCTCCTCACCTATTAACGCTAATACTCTATTTTTCACATATATTTTGTCAATTTCATTATACATTCCGTATTCAATTACTCTATCAACAAAATTATCAATAATTGTTTTCATATATTTTTCTTTCTAATTTATGTTCCCATATTTTCTATACATTATCCATTTATAAATTGCTTGCGTAGTATGAGCAATTTTATCAAGGTGATGAATAATATCTAAAGCACCAATTACTTCAGAAACATTCCCATCATCTTCAAATATGTAATTCATTATTTTCTTTTCAATATTTATACTAAGCTCTTCTATCTCATTCTGTTTTTGTATAACAACCATATCTAAACATCCAGATTGTTCCTCTCTATAACAAGATATAGCCCTATTCATATGCTGTCCGATAACTTCATGAAGTATTTTTATTTCTGAAATAATTTTCTTCAAATTTTCATTATTTTGAATAATCTGTAGATTTTTTAAAATTTCAACAATTCTATCCCCAATACGTTCAATGTCAGTTGATATTTTTATTACACTAATAATTCTTCTTAAGTCATATGAAACAGGATGTTGTAAACAAATTAACTCAAATCCTTTTTTATCAATATTTAGAACTGACTCATTTATGATTAAATCTTCTTTAATCAATTCTACTCGTTCTTCATTTGATAAATATTCAAATAACTTCTCGTATTTATCAAGCACAGATACCCAAATAGTCTCTAAATTATTTGATAATTCTATAATTTCATTTTCTAAATATAACCTTAACATTTAGGTACCTCTTCTTAACAAAGTTCAATAGTAACAATTAATATTTTAAACAATATATCAAACATCAATAACTAGAATACTTGCATCATCCTTCTTTCCATAGATTGGATCAATAGCAGAAGAATTAAATCTCATCTTAATTAACTCTTCAAAAGTCTTATTTTGATTATTTTGATAGAATTCATAAAAGCCATCGCTCATTAAAACAATTTGTTCACTAGTAACATCTATTTGATTAATAATAGCATGGTCTAAAAATCTCTCATCCAACGAACCTATCCAGTACCCACTCGGTTGATTAGATAATTTTCTGATTTTTTGTAAAATAATTTTTTTATTTAAAACACTATTTGTACCAATTGAATCTTTTATCTCATTTTTTCCTTTTTCAAATAAGTTATCTACTCTATGATCAGTTATTTCCATTTCGTTTACTAACATGACGCAGTCACCTAGCATCATATACTCCAACTTTTTTCTGAAAGTTTAGCAAATATAAAAGCAAATGTTGGTAAGCGATAATACTCTGTTAATTCATATGAGTTTAAACCGATTTCATCTTTAACCTCTAGTAAAGCAGTTTCAAATATTTGTTTAAGAGTTTTTGATTCTTTACAATTAACCGACAAACTTTCTGATAAAATATGTACAACTTCTGAGACTGAATAACCTATCTCCTCTTTAGAATTATATAAATCTGTAGCTCCATCGATAATCCAAAAATACTGATTTTGTGAACCTACAGTATCCTCATTTTCTACAGAACTTCCTTGTATCGAACAAATTTTATTTATCTTTACCATAATACTTCAACCCTTTTAGTGTCAAAAGTAAACCAATTCCTGTCACTGTTAAGAATAGTTCCATAATCTTGTTCGAACCAGTCTTTGGTAATTTTTGTTTTACATCTACTATTTCTTTAGATTTATTAATATGATTTTCAGTTTCTCTGCCATCTCCAACTATTTTATAGTTTACTTCTTCTGTCTTATTATCTTGTTTATTGTCGATCTTGTCATTCATTTGTCTATTATCTTTACTTGAGTTAAACTCTCCGTTCTTCTGGTTACTATCAATTACATTATTTGAATTAGATTGTTTTTCCTCTTTGTTTTTTTCTTTTTCGTTTTTATCACTTAAATTATTTGTTACAATTTTGTAAAGCCCATTCTCCGTTACAATATTGAAATTACCATCGCTATCACGTATAACAGGTTCTTTCTCATTTGCATTAGATTTGATGAATGATATATACTTACCGGATAAATTATAAAATTGGTTATTTAAAACGGTTATTTTACCCTTTGAATCCTCAATAACAATTCCTTCTTTACCACCGAATATACTATTCTCTGAGACTACTAAATTATCACTAACTCGTAATAATTCAATATTTGGTTGTTCTGTTTCCTTAGAATTATTATTAATTACATTTTTTGTTACAGTAATATCTGATACTTTTCCTAAATATTCTGCACTATCTTTTGCAACTCGTATCGCTTTTGTTTTAGGATCGGCAATATTAAATATATTTTCGGCGATAACCACCTGTTTATTTAAATCTAATAGGTCTTTAGTGTTTTTATAGCTATAAGCATTTACTAAAGCTGCTCCGCTTTCTCGATAATGTACACTCTCTCCTTTAACTTTCTTATCAAAGCGATTTCCTTTGATTAATACATCAGTGAATCCTGTAAAACGTACACCTGCATACATCATGTTATCAAAATGATTATTTAAAATTTTAATATTAGAGGGGTTCTGTGTCGACAATGTTTGATAGTGTGTGCCAATTGCTGTTACTAATTCCCCAGATTTATCACTTTTGCCAAAATAGGAATTTTGAATAGTCACATTTTCAGATTTTTTCCCATCATCATTCAAGGCATAAGGAAAACCTTTTCTAGTTAATGGTTCAATCTGAATGCTCTCCTTACTTATGATTTGCCCATCCTTCATCGTTTTGGGTAAGGCTTGCCCAAGAAAACGAGAATTATCAACTAATACATTTTTCGAACCTGCAATTTGAATAGCATGCCCTTGATAACTATCCTTGAATGTTACATTTTTTATAGTTACCTTATTTGAATTCCCAATAGCAAATGCACCTGAAGAATTTATAAGTGGTAGATTTTTTGCTTTAGTTCCTTCTTCATTCAAAGCACCGTTCATATCAATAGTACCACCAGAATAACTAATATCTTCTGTTGGGCCCCATTCTACTTGCGCACCATCATCCGTAAATAAACCTGTCATAAAAACAATAGAAGGGTGATTCTTAATATTTATACCATTTAGAATGGTAGCTTTCTCATTCAATTCTAAGTGTGTATGACTTTTTAAAAAAACAATTTCTTTTACTAAATAAGTTCCTTCCGGAAAATATACATTTCCTCCACCTAGCCCTTGAGCTGCAGCATCTATTGCATCTTGAATTGCTTGTCGATCATCATTAACCCCGTCACCTATTGCTCCATAATCTTTAACATTCAAAGCTACGTGTTCGTTCAGATTAGTACTTAAAATAGTATTCACTTCCATCCCAGAGATGTTACCCATCATAGTATCATTTGTTATATCAGGTTTATTTTGATTAATACTCACTCCTCCATTATTATCAGTACTTAAACTTGAATTGTTATCAAGACTGAGAGTATCAGAATGGGGTTGCGCAGATAATGATGTAGATGTGCTACTCAACAAAGAGTTCATTTGCATATTATCTTTAGACGAAGAAGTTTCACCAACTACTTCATTAGCTAAAACACTTTGTGTTCCAATAAATAAAACCGCTAAGAGAACTGAGCAAACTCCCACCTTAGACTTACGAATAGAGAAAACCTCATTTTGTTGAAAAGATTTCATATTAGCCTCCAATTAAAAATATTATGTCCTAATTTAATATTCATATAAATTCCATACCAGAAAATGACACCGCTGTCATTATCTTTATCATATATTTTCCAAATTGAATTGTCAAGGAATAACACAAGAAAATATTAAAATTTATACTCTTCGGAAATCTCTTCAAACTAGGTCAGTGCCGCCTTGCCCTAAGTCTAGGTTACTGACTTGGTCAGTTCTATAGTAGATTGAAACTAGAATAGTACACCTCTACTTCTAAAACATTGTTAGAAATCGATTTGACTATCCCGATCGATTTGTCCTATTCTTATTTCATTTTACTATATCTACAACCTCAAAGCAGGGTTTTGAGCTATCTATGGCCAACTTCCTAGTTTGCTCTTTAGCCTTCCATTCAAAAGTGATGCTATCTTTCTTAACTTGAATATAAAATATCCCATTTACTATATTTAAATTTATTGATATGTTGTAAATTATAAATGAAAGAACAAATACCTTGTCATACAAGCATTCGCCAGGGATATTTACCTGAATATCGCTCATATGGCGGATTGAAACTAAAACACTACAATATATTTATTAAATAGACCTTCTATAAAAGCTAGATTTAACCTCGATAAAAATAGATGCAGTGCTTCTAAAATACTGGAATAGGGTATATAGGTAATCGTAGACAAGTGTTTTATAGATTGTCTCGCAGGAGATCTAATGATGTATAGCAAGCTTCACTAAACATATGGGATATTTGTATTATTATAATATCAAAACGCTATAAATTCTATCATGCAAAAGAATGACTAGAACATGAAAGACAGGCACAAAACTTTGAACAATATTCTGAAAACAAAAAAAGACGCGAGTTTCCACAATCTCACTCATGGAAACTCACGTCTTTCAAAAAATAGGGTGAATTGAAAACTAGAACAAGACACTATATTTTCTAAATGATGTCTAGTAAGGATTCTAAATGCTACACCAAATTGCTCACATCTTATTTCAAACCACGGGACTCCCACAAGAAAGGAAAATCCTATAAAAATTCTCTCTCTGAGGAGAAAGGGGCCTCAACTACAGGTGTAAACTATTATCAATTGAAAACAACAGTTTTTACACTCAATTAGACTTTTTAGGGACAGTATTACTTTCGCTTGTCTGTAGTTTGTCATTTTTTTGATAAAGTTAGTACTTTTTCAGAAACTGTTTTGAAAGTCTCAATGATATAGTCCACTTCTTCATCGCTTAATTTAGTGTGAAGAGGGAGCGTAATTTCATTTTCAAAGAAGGCATAGGCCTTAGGATAGTTCGTCATATCAAATCCAAGATTCTTATAGGCTGTCAAGAGAGGAAGCGGTTTGTAGTGAACATTACTTGCAATTCCTGCTTTAGCTAATTCTTGGATGATAAGATTGCGTTCCTCTAAGCTCGCTCCTTCTACATGGGTGATGTAGAGGTGGCGTGAAGATTCTACAGTATCAGTCTTGTGTGCCAATGGATGGATACGAGAACCTGCAAAACCACGATCATAGCGGTCCACGATGTCCTTACGACGTTCTAGCAAACCAGAGTAACGGTCCAATTGTACCAAACCAAGCGATGCCATGATATCAGTCATATTGCACTTGTAGGCTGGTGTGACGATATCGTATTCCCATGACCCCAGTTGCATCTTGGCAAGGGCATCCTTAGTTTGCCCGTGAAGGGAAAGGATTTGGAATTCCTTGTACATCTCTTCGTCGTCAATCGCTGGATTGGCCTTCCAAGTCGCACTTCCACCTTCTGCCGTTGTAAAGTTCTTAACGGCGTGGAATGAGAAGGAAGTAAAGTCAGCGATAGAACCAGAAGGTTGTCCTTTATAAGTAGATCCCAAAGCGTGGGCACTATCAGAGACAATGACAATACGGTTAAAGGCCTTTTGCCACTTGCTTGAAGCGGTGAAGAAGTCACGTTTTTTCTCCACGACTTGGAACAAACGGTCATAATCGCAAACAATCCCTGCGAGCTCTACTGGGATAATCACCTTAGTTTTCTCAGTGATAGCTTGCTCAAGCAGGTCATAGTCCATCTCAAACGTATCTGCTTGGATATCCACCATGACAGGGGTTGCTCCCACGTGCGTAATGACACTACATGAAGCCGTATAGGTCATGGCTGGAACGATGACTTCATCACCAGGTCCCACTTCCAAAACGCGTAAAATCAACTCCAGAGCAGCTGTCGCAGAGTTGAGACAAACAGTCTTAGGTGTCTGTGTGTAAAGAGACAAGCGGCGCTCCAGTTCTTTTGTTTTAGGACCTGTTGTGATCCAACCAGAACGCAGGGTATCCGCTACTTCAGCAATTTCTGCTTCTGTGATATCAGGCGGTGAAAATGGAATATTGTAATTTGGCATTGATTTGCTCCTTTTATCTGTACTCATTTTCTTATGACTACTTTATTTTAGTACCTCAAACACGGTTTGAAACATGATTTTGATGTCCCCAAAGAAACTAAACTCTCGGAGATAGGCGAGGTTATAGCGCATCTTTTCAGGAAGAACATGCTCCACATAGGCCTGATCAACTGACAGACCTTTCTCCGTCATTTGACTGATGATGGTGTCCTCATCCTTGTAGTTGATGCTGGCTGGAGAGGTAATTCCTGCTTGCAAGAGCAAGGTTGCCATCATTTCAGGGCTATACTGCTCTGTATAACGTGGCACTTCAGGTCGTGTACCGACAAAGGACATCTCACCTTTAAGGACATTGACCAACTGAGGCAGTTCGTCCAAACGGACACGTCGGATGAAATTTCCAACCTTGGTAATGCGGCTATCGTTAGCAGAAGTCACCAGACTTCCTTTTTTATCCGCATCCGTCACCATGGTACGGAACTTCCAAATCTTGAACCGACGGTTGTACTGGGTCACACGCTCTTGCTTGTAAATCACTGGCCCCTTGCTATCCAACTTGATCCAAATGCTCAAGATGAGAAAGATGGGAGAGGTCAGAACCAGTAAGCCCAAGGCCAAAACCCAGTCCAAGCAACGCTTGAAAATCAGCGAACCCTTCCTTTTAGAGACAAGCTGGTAGTAAGACTCAACCTCGCTTGATTTCATTTCCACAGGCAAGTCTTCCCATTTCAGCATGCTGTTCTCCTTTGTTTTTATTATACTATTTGTCAACATTTTTCATTATACCACAAAATGGAAAAGGCGGTGAAAGAAATCTGTAATTTGAAGGATTTCCTTCTTTTACTCAATGAAAATCAAAGAGTGTTAGGACATGGCCCCTGCCTGCAAGCTATACATCTTGTGATAGGTTCCTCCCAAGGCCAAGAGTTCTTCATGAGTTCCACTCTCGATAATGCGCCCCTTGTCCAAAACATAGATGCAGTTGGCGTCTTGAATAGTAGAAAGGCGGTGAGCGATAGCAATAGTTGTTCGGCCCTGTCTCATCTTCGCCAGAGAAGCTTGAACCAAGCTTTCTGTTTCAGAGTCAATATTGGCGGTCGCTTCATCCAAAATCAGGATTTTAGGCTGGCTGGCAACTGTTCTGGCAAAGGCAAGAAGCTGTCGCTGACCAGTTGAAAAACTCGATCCACGCTCAGACACAGGGGAGTCGTACCCCTTAGGAAGTTCTTGAATAAAGGAATCTGCATCCACAAAGGCTGCCGCAGCCTGAACCTGATCATCACTGATTTCTTGGTACATGGCGATATTGAACTTAATAGTTCCATGATAGAGAAAGGGTTCCTGCAAGACCAAACCGATGTTTTTTCTCAGCTCTTCTTGACTGAAATCCCTGATATCCACATCATCCAAGAGAACTCTCCCTGACTGGAATTCATAAAAGCGCATGAGAACATTTATAATCGAAGATTTCCCCGAACCTGTATGACCTACAAAGGCAATGGTTTCACCCTTGTTGACCGAAAAAGAAATATCATCCAGAATAGGATGTTTGCCATCATATGAGAAACACACATGTTCAAAACGAATATTGCCTTCTTCAACCTCAACCTGACTATTTTCTTGAAGAGGCTCATAGGTTGCCTCGTCAATCAAGGCAAAGACACGGCCTGCAGACACCATAGACGTTTGCAGGGTTGAAAAGTTTTGCGTTACTTCAATCAGAGGATCAAAGAGACGATTGATGTACTGGATAAAAGCATACATAGTCCCGACCGTTATCCCGATAGAAAGACCACGGTAGCCAAAATAGGCCATTAAGACAGTATAACCTAGGAGTTTCAACAAACTCATAGCAGGGCGCAACAAGAGGGCATCAAAGGCTACAGAGCGGTTGGCATAGACCAAGTGTTCTTGGTTAATCTCATCAAATTCTGCCTGCTGGCGCTTTTCTTGATTAAAGACCTGGATAATCCTAATTCCTTCGATATTTTCTGCCAGCTTACTATTGATATCTGACAAGAGACTTCTGGTTTTCTCGATAATCTTGACTGATTTTTTACGATAGAGATTGACCAAAAGGAAAATCAAAGGGAGAAAGAGCAGGACTAATGCTGTCAAACGAAAATCCAACACCAACATGGTATAAAGGGTTGTCAAAAAGATAAAAATTGCTGAGATAAAACTGGATAAAATCCCCGAAAACATATCACTGATTGTCTCGGTATCATTAGTCAAACGAGAGACGATAGAGCCTGCTGGCGTCTTGTCAAAATAAGACATGCCTAGCTTCTCCATATTGGCAAAGGCATCGCGACGAATATCCCTCACAATACTGTAAGACACCCGTACAAAGAGAAGATTTCCGACATACTGAACCAGAGTTTGCAGGATATAGAGACCATAGTAGGCCAGCAACACTGTCACAGCGAGTTGATTGAGATTGCTGAGATACTGGTCGATAAAGTGGGAAGCCACAAGGGGAATGACACTTTTAATGACCGTAGTCGCTAGGAGAAAGCTGAGTGCCAAAAAGGTCAGAAGACCATAAGGCTTGAGATAAGATATCAAGCGCTTCAATACAGCCCATTGTTCTTGTTTATTCTGCATCTTCTTCTCCCTTCATTTCCAGCTGCTGAGACTGGTAGGTTTGGGCATACCAGCCATCCAAAGCTAGCAAGTCTTCGTGCCTGCCTCGTTCGATGATTTGACCATTTTGCAGGACTAAAATCAAATCTGCATGGACAACTGCACTGAGGCGATGAGCCGTAATAATGGTTGTCTTGTCCTTTCGCGTCTCCTTAAGGTTGTCGATAATCGCATACTCTGTCTTGGCATCCACGGCCGACAAAGAATCATCCAAAATCAAGATATCAGGGTCTAAAATCATAGCCCGACTCATAGCCAGCCGCTGCTTTTGCCCACCAGAAAGACTGACTCCCTTTTCACCAATCAACGTATCAAATCCCTGTGACATGGCTACAATGTCTTGGTAAACTTGAGCTAGCTTAGTCGCTTCCTCGACCGCTGAAATGGGCAAGTTAGGATTGCCAAAGCGAATATTGTCTAAAATCGAAGTCGCAAAGAGGAACTGGTCCTGAGGGACGTAGCCCATAAGACTACGAAGCTCTGTCAAACGATAATCGCGAATATCGTGACCATTTAGATAAATGCCTCCCTTATCCACATCGTACTCACGCAAGAGGAGTTTAATCAAGGATGTTTTCCCAGAGCCTGTCTGCCCAACCAAGCCCAGAGTTTGCCCTTTTTCCAAACTAAAGTGAATATCCATTAGCGTTTCCTCGTTTTCAAAAGCAAAGTTATCAATAGCATACTCCAAGCGCCCGTTTTCAATACCATCCAGAGGAAACTCGGAGTCTTTTACAGATGATTCCTGAGACAAAAGATTCTCAATCCGCTGGTAAGAAACCTTTCCTCGCTGAGTGATATTAAAGAGGAAACCAATAGCCATGAGAGGCCAGACCATCATATCCAAATAACTAATAAAAGTGACCAAATTTCCAACTGTAATCTGCCCCTCCCGAACCATCAAAGAGCCGACTAAGAGTGTTAAAACATAGGATAATCCAACAAACAAGAAAACCATTGGGTCAAAGAGTCTATCGTATTTCATGGTTTGGAGGTTCTTTTGGAAGGTTAATTCATTGACTGCCTGAAAGGACTCCAGCTCATCTGCCTGATAACCAAAAGACTTGGTCACTTTGATACCTGATACAGACTCCTGAACCTTGTTATTGAGTTCAGAAAAGGCATCCTGTGACTCTCCAAAGACCTTATGAGTCTTTCTTCCCAAACGACTGGTCGCATATGCCATAAAAGGCAGGGGCAAAATTGCAACTAGAGTCATCTGCCAGGAAATGCTAAAGAGCATGGTCAGCAAAGTCACTAAAGCTGTAATAGAGGCATCCACCGCAGATATAACACCACCACCTGCAAGACTCGTCAAAGAATTGATATCATTGGTTGCGTGTGCCATCAAGTCCCCCGTCCGATAGGTTTGATAAAAGGCTGGAGACATCTTTGTAAAATGCTCAAACAAGCGAGACCTCATAATCTGCCCCAGACGGTAGGATGTCCCAAGAATATACATACGCCAAACATAGCGCAGATAGTACATACCAAAGGCCGCAAGAAGCAAGTAAAATAGGTAAATAAGTAGTTCATTCTGAATTAATTGCCCCGATGTGATAGCATCAATGATTCGCCCCATGACCATTGGGGGAATGAGGTTAAGGACAGAAACCAAGACCAAGGCCACAATTCCGACTAGATAACGGCGTTTTTCTAGCTTAAAAAACCACCAGAGTTTTTGAATAATGGACATAAAATTCCTTTCTAGTTCCAAATGGAAACCTGAGACCCCGACCCCAGGTTTTTCTTATTCATAGGTTACAACTGTAACGTCACCTTTGTCATACTCAGCGATAAAGATATTGGCTACATTGTCATGCCCTTGTTTGCCGAGATTATCAATCAACCACTCTTCGCTACAGCCAAGCGATTCCAAGACTTCTACTTGGATAACACCATCAGTCACAATTAGATACTTAGGATTTTCATCTCCCATTTGGACCACGATGAGTTGGTCATTTTGCTCCTGCACAGCTCGTTCAACTTGCTTCATCTGGAAAATCCCTTGGCTACGAAGTTTGAGGGTTACATCCACCCCAAACAAATCAACCGAACGACAGGCTTCTAGGTCAATCTTCTCATGTTTGATGAGGAGAGTTGGCTTACCATCAATCAAACATTTCACAAAACGAATATTATGAAGCCACTTGAGGGTCAAAACCAAAATAGTCCACATCAGTAAAATCACCTCGTACTGCAAAATGCTGATAGAACTATTGTAAATCACCCCACCAATGATAGCACAGAGAACATAATTCTGAATTTAATCTGTCGCAGAGTTAGGTGCTAAGTTCCCCTTTCCTGTCACATTGATAACAAAACAAGTGAGAAGAGCCCCAAGGCCAGTTCGATTACAATTTCCATACAGTTGAGTGTCACTTGTTTACCTTCACCAATTCAATAACGTCTGTTTGATGCAATTCTAATTTCTTTAAAAGATACTTGTCTAATTCGCTCTCGTTCATGGCGTGGTAGAAATCTGAACCGACCTTGACAAGTTCTCCATCAGTAACTGCAGAAGTATTGACGTAAACTTCTGATTTATCCACTCCCAAGTCTTTAGAAACAACCTCTATGAAATGAAGTTTGAAATTGGTTGTTAGAGGCTTAATTGGTCTGGTATTTTGAGATTGTCACCAAAAGCATGGCTATCAAAGTCAAGACAAAAATCATGACCAATTCACAAAATCTAGTCACCTTTTTTATCACGATACGCCTTGAAGGCAAAAAATCCTGTGATAGCTAGGAGCACAATCCCAAAGCCAACCATGATACCATTTTGCTGACCGATTTGGCTGAGTACATAGTCATAAGAGTAGAATTTCATGTATTTTCACTCCCTTTCATAAAATCATTCTTAATTATAAACAAAAGAGGATGATTTTTCAAACCATACGTTGGGGAAATAGACTTATCAGACCAACTTCTCTAACTAATGACTCAAATACCTGTTTCAAGATTCTAATTTTGATAATTGATAAGAATAGACACTAGGAATTATCACTACAAAGAAAAGTGTCAAGAAGAATACCCAGTAAACATATAGTTGCACAAAGGAGTTTAGAAACAATAACAATCCTCCTAATACCCAAATTTTTCCAGCTAATCGATGTGTTTTTCTCCAGTTTTTATCACTCTCCAAGGTCCACGGAAGTCGAATACCGATTATATAATTTCGGTGTGTTTTTGGTAGATAATTTCCAATTACGATCATCACGACTCCCATAAAAATCTGAGCTAGAATCCCGCTCATCATGGAATAACCCAAAGATTCTCCGAAGATAGAAATCATTAATAGACAAGATACAAAAGGAATAATCCAGTAAATCAAAACTTGTATTTTTGAACTGATATTGCTAGATTTAGGATCCTTAATCATTAAAAATAGAAGCAACCAATGCATCAAAAGCATGAGAGTCGGTAATCCAAAGATAGCAGACATTTTATGATTGTAGCCATCTGCTTGACCCAGTAGATTAAAATGAGTGGGTATCTCCTCTGGTAATTGATTCCAGAAAACACAACCTACAAGGGAAGGTAGTAGGATGAGAATGCTCGTAAATAATAGCAATTTCTTATTGATTTTTATCTTCATCAAAATGATCTCCTTTCAGATCTGCTAACCAAACCATTATATCCTCTAAAACCGATGTATTTAACTCATAATAAATAAAGTTTTTTTCTTTCATTTCATGAATCAAATCCGCTGCTTTCAAAATCGTGAGATGGTGTGAAATAGTTGCACTAGTCAACTCGAATTGACTGGCAATTTCTCCTGCAGGTAATCTACCTGTTTTGAGTAAATTCAAAATCTCTCTCCTAACTGAATGAGATAAGGCTTTAAAGCTATTTGCAAAACTCATAATGACTCCTTTCCCTTTGTAATATTAGTAGGGCTAGGACTAAGCAAGGTAGAACTGATAGCATTCCTGTCGGTGATGGATCTAAAATCAAGAGGCTTGAAACTTTTTCTCCTGGTAATTGAAAGAGTAACCCAATACCTGCAGTTGCATTGATTGCCCCATGAAATAGGACTGAAGCCCAGATAGAGCCTGTCTTTTCCAACAACCAGCTTAACAATATTCCTAGGCTAAAACAAAATAGAAACATGGCGACAACTCCTAAAACGGGATAAGAAAAATAAGATAGTCCATAATTATAGCCTTGCAAATTGATTGGTAGATGCCAAAGACTCCAAATGAGACCAAGCAAGACATGAGTCTGGACTCTTGAAAAGCGTCCTCTTAGCACTGGGTAAAGATAGCCACGCCAACCAATTTCCTCCCCTAATGCAAAGAAACTATTAAGAAAAGGAGCGTAAGTCAAACTAGCTAGGATTTGAATCAAAGCCAAGAAAGATAAGGGAATGGCTGATTGAGAGACACCTTTTTCTTGTAAAATAGCTTGAATAGATTCAAAACCAAGGCTGAAATTGCTAGGAAATACAAGAAAATAAAGTCCCGCTCCTAAAAAACTGATAACTGCTGGTAACCAGATAGCTAGTAAGTAAAAGCGCCAGTTGCTCTTGAGATTTACAACTAATTTAGATTTGATTCCACTAGGTTGATTCGTGATTTTCCCTAAGAGAAAGACTGCAAGCGCAGGCATCCACATGGCTACAATACTAGCAAGTTGACTCCATGGAGAATTTAGACCAACACCACCTATCCATAGTGCCAACCATATTATCCAAGCAAGGGCATAAGCCAAGACCACAAAAAGAAGGATTGTTCTCTTATTTGACATATATGTAACTTCACTTTCTATTTAGATATTTTTCTAAATAACATTATACACCTTTCTATTCTAAACACAAGAGCTATTTAGATTTTTTTCTAAATAGTTTAGGGAATTTTTATTTTCTCAGGATAAAGTCTAAAGAGTGATTTTTCAAACCATACGTTGGGGAAATAGACCTTTTTTTGGTATAATAAAATCTATAATCTGAATGAAAAAGGTAACTTTATGAAACTTATCTCATGGAATATTGATTCCCTAAACGCTGCCCTAACTAGTGATTCAGCTCGTGCCAAATTGTCCCAAGAAGTCCTACAAACCTTGGTCGCTGAAAATGCTGATATTATCGCTATCCAAGAAACCAAGCTTTCTGCCAAAGGGCCTACAAAGAAACACTTGGAAATTTTAGAAGAACTCTTCCCAGGCTACGAAAACACGTGGCGCTCTTCTCAAGAACCTGCCCGCAAAGGCTATGCTGGTACTATGTTCCTCTATAAGAAAGAACTCACACCTACTGTCACTTTCCCAGAAATCGGTGCCCCTTCTACCATGGACTTGGAAGGCCGCATCATCACTTTGGAATTTGATAAATTTTTCGTGACCCAAGTTTACACTCCAAACGCTGGCGATGGTCTCAAACGCTTGGAAGAACGTCAAGTCTGGGATGTCAAATATGCTGAATACTTGGCTGAACTAGACAAAGAAAAACCAGTCCTTGCAACCGGTGACTACAACGTGGCCCACAATGAGATTGACCTTGCAAATCCTGCTAGCAACCGCAGTTCACCTGGATTTACTGACGAGGAACGTGCTGGATTTACCAACCTATTGGCAACTGGATTTACTGATACCTTCCGCCATGTTCATGGCGATGTTCCTGAACGCTACACTTGGTGGGCACAGCGCAGCAAGACTTCTAAAATCAACAATACAGGCTGGAGAATCGACTACTGGCTCACAAGTAACCGTATCACTGACAAGGTCACTAAATCTGATATGATTGACTCAGGTGCTCGCCAAGACCATACACCCATTGTCATGGAGATTGAACTCTAAGGAGAAAACGAATGGACTATCAAGCTGTCATTCCTGAACTTGTAGTATCTGACATCGAAAAATCACGCCACTTCTACTGCGACCTGCTAGGATTCTCTGTCGAATACGAGCGTCCAGAGGAGAAATTTCTCTTCCTCTCGCTTGAAGACTGCCAACTTATGCTAGAAGAAGGCAGCGCAGAAGAATTAGCTCAGCTGACCTATCCATTCGGGCGCGGTGTCAATATTTCCTTTGGCATTACAGATGTTCCTCAGCTCCACCAAAAACTGCTGGAAGCTAACTATCCTATTCATCGTCCTTTGACTAAAAGAGAATTTCGAGTGGGAGATAGCTTTATTTACCCTCATGAATTTGCGATTTTGGATCCTGATGGTTATTTTTTAAGATTTAGCGAGTAGAATAATAAAGATTGGGAAAAAATCTTTAAAGTTAGAGAAAGGCATATTGTCAAGTCTTGAAAAATCTTGATAATATGTCTTTTATGATGAAAAAATCTTCTAATACTCTTCGAAAATCTCTTCAAACCACGTCAGCGTCGCCTTACCGTACTCAAGTACAGCCTGCGGCTAGCTTCCTAGTTTGCTCTTTGATTTTCATTGAGTATAAATGTTAGCCAATAAGTTGATTTTTCCCCATTTTTATTATATTTGTTCGTTTTTTAAACCAAAACGCTAACAAAACAGTTGATTTCTAAAGTGATTTAGTGTAAAATAAAAACATTGGCTCAAGCCTATTTAAAATTGAATATCATTTTACTTGTTTATGTCGTGAATTGGCACGACGTTTCTACAAGGTGCCGGAACACCTAACAATAAGTAAGTCAGCAGTGAGATATGGCCGTTTTTGCCATGCCTATTTTGGGGACTTACTTAGAGATTAAGTAGGTTCTTTTTCTATCCGTTTTACTGGATAGAAATCTGAAACAAGCAAAAGGATTGGCTTTTAGACTTTAGGAGGTCTTATGAAATTATTAGAAGAGCGCATCCTCAAGGATGGGCATATCTTGGGTGATAACATCCTCAAGGTGGATTCCTTTTTAACCCACCAAGTTGACTTTAGCTTGATGCGAGAGATTGGTAAGGTTTTTGCGGAAAAATTTGCTGCTGCTGGCATTACTAAGGTTGTGACCATTGAAGCGTCGGGTATTGCCCCAGCCGTTTTTACAGCTGAAGCCTTAAACGTTCCCATGATTTTCGCCAAAAAAGCTAAGAACATCACCATGAATGAAGGCATCTTAACTGCTCAAGTCTACTCCTTTACCAAACAGGTGACCAGCACCGTTTCTATCGCTGGAAAATTCCTCTCACCAGAGGACAAGGTATTGATTATCGACGATTTCCTTGCTAACGGCCAAGCTGCTAAAGGCTTGATTCAGATCATCGAACAGGCTGGAGCCACAGTCGAAGCTATCGGTATCGTAATTGAAAAATCTTTCCAAGATGGCCGTGATTTGCTTGAAAAAGCAGGTTACCCTGTTCTATCACTCGCTCGTTTGGATCGTTTTGAAAATGGTCAAGTCGTATTTAAGGAGGCAAATCTCTAATGCAAACTCAAGAAAAACATTCGCAAGCAGCCGTTCTTGGCTTGCAGCACTTACTAGCCATGTACTCAGGATCCATCCTGGTTCCCATCATGATTGCGACAGCCCTTGGCTATTCAACGGAGCAGTTGACCTACCTGATTTCCACAGATATCTTCATGTGTGGTGTGGCAACCTTCCTCCAACTCCAACTCAACAAACACTTTGGTATTGGGCTACCAGTCGTTCTTGGAGTCGCCTTTCAGTCGGTCGCTCCCTTGATTATGATTGGGCAAAGCCATGGTAGTGGTGCTATGTTTGGTGCCCTTATCGCATCAGGGATTTACGTTGTTCTTGTTTCAGGCATCTTCTCAAAAGTGGCCAATCTCTTCCCATCTATCGTAACAGGATCTGTTATTACCACGATTGGTTTAACCTTGATTCCTGTCGCTATTGGAAATATGGGAAATAACGTTCCAGAGCCAACTGGTCAAAGTCTCTTGCTTGCAGCTATCACTGTTTTGATTATCCTCTTGATTAACATCTTTACCAAAGGATTTATCAAGTCTATCTCTATTTTGATTGGTCTGGTTGTTGGAACTACCATTGCTGCTAGCATGGGCTTGGTTGACTTCTCGCCTGTTGCGGCAGCACCACTTGTCCATGTCCCAACTCCCCTCTACTTTGGGATGCCAACCTTTGAAATCTCATCTATTGTCATGATGTGTATCATCGCAACGGTTTCTATGGTTGAGTCAACTGGTGTTTATCTGGCCTTGTCTGATATCACAAAGGATCCAATCGACAGCACGCGACTTCGCAACGGTTACCGCGCAGAAGGTTTGGCCGTACTTCTCGGAGGAATCTTTAACACCTTCCCTTACACCGGATTTTCACAAAACGTTGGTTTGGTTAAATTGTCAGGTATCAAGACTCGCCTGCCAATCTACTACGCAGCTGGTTTCCTGGTTCTCCTTGGACTCCTTCCTAAGTTTGGCGCCCTTGCCCAAATCATTCCGAGCCCTGTCCTCGGTGGTGCCATGCTGGTGATGTTTGGTTTTGTATCCATTCAAGGAATGCAAATCCTCGCCCGTGTTGACTTTGCTAACAATGAACATAACTTCCTTATCGCAGCTGTATCCATCGCTGCAGGTGTCGGACTCAACAATAGTAATCTCTTCATCAGCATGCCGACAGCCTTCCAAATGTTCTTCTCAAACGGAATCGTCGTAGCTAGCCTACTCGCCATTGTACTCAATGCTGTATTAAATCATAAAAAGCAATAAGAAAAAGAGGTGCGAGCCTCTTTTTTTGTTTATCACAAATTGATTATAAATACTATCAATCCCAATTCCCATCTAATATTTCTTTTATAAACTTCTTAGGCATCCAAAAGGAGTGTTTTGTAATCCTACGTCCATCTGGAAGTTCATCTGTATCAGATAATGAGCCTTTCCCAACAAATTTTCCTTTTTCAATTTCATAGTAAGCATTGGTAGCATGTAATTTCGTAAATAGAATTCTATTTATCTTACTTTGAGGGAAATTAGTTGAAACTTTATTACCATTTTGAGTTAATTTAACTCCGTCAGAAATAATTTGTCTAGTTTCCTGCCACACTCTTTCGATTTCTTCTAATTGTCTATCCTGAAATCCCCAAAATTTGATAGAATCTAATACAAATAGCTTAGGTTCAATTTCCTTAAAAATAACGAAAAGGAATCGTTTATTATAAATTTCATTATAAACATGTGATGATTCCCAACTATCTGTTTCTGCTAATTCTTTAAAACAATAAGTTTTAAATGGAGAGTCTTCCTTAGGTAAATTATTCTTATCTACTCGAATAACTCTCAAATTCATGTTTGCTTTTTGAAATTCTTTTGTCTTATCTAAATCCCCTGTTAAGCCTAAAATTTTTCTAATCAGAGTACTATTCTTACCTTTTGCTTTGGAATTCACTTCAAATCTATCATATAACTCTTGTTCAGAAAAACCTTTGTAGGAAAGAATCTTCTCTGCAATAACCTCAGTAAATGATTTTTTCTCACCCCTAAAATTAGCCAGAACACTTTCTTGATCTGATTGATTAAAGATTTTATGATTTATCAGATAGGTCATATAACTTGATTTTAATTCCCAAGCTCTTTGTTTTGCTAATTCATGACTAAAAGGTTGTTGTCTTAAATCCTTTCCTTTACCTGCCCCTTTTGTACAAGTTGATAAATAGTTTCCATCTGATTCTGATAATTCATGTGCCTTTCCATTTTTGATTTTATCTGTAATCTTCTGATAGTCTTCAAGGATGACTGCCATATCTTCCTCAAACCATTCATATAAAAATATTTTTTCAATGACATAGTCCTTCATTGTTTGATTAGGAATTAAGCCATTGTAAAACAATAACAAAATCTTTGCACATTTTTTCCATAAATGAGTGGAGTAAAAATCCTCTAAATTTTCCTCCATATAGTTTAGTATTGTTAATACAAGTCGTTCTTTTGCACTAAGTGTCCCATTTTTGTTTATCTTAAAAGGAGTAACTTTTAACTCTACACCTATTTTTTCAAAGTCAGCTTCCGAGTCACTATTTGGCTGGTAACCATAGAAATATTTTTCAATATAATTTCCATACTGCCCTTTTGACTTCATACTAATTGCTTTATCTTGTACCTCAGAGACTACTCTATCATTATAATCGTCATATGATTTATAAAGCGAACGATTATACTCCTCCATAACATCGGAAAATTTTCTATTTAATAGTTTGTGAGAATATTCAATAACACTATCGATATCTTCATCGTTATAGTTAAATAAGTTTTAATCCATTTTCTTCTCCTATCTTTTATATTATATCAAATTAAACTAAAGCAAACATTAATACTTGATCAATCATTGAAAATAGTATATAATGGATTAAACTGTAAAAAAATGAAGGAGAAAAGATGAAAGTTCTCGAACTATTTGCTGGAGTTGGCGGTTTTCGGATAGGATTAGAAAATGCCGATAAGCAACTCTTTAAAACAAAATGGGCAAACCAATGGGAACCATCTCGTAAATCTCAAGACGCATTTGAGGTCTATGATTATCACTTCCCCAATAGCGAAAACATCAATATTAGTATCTCTGATGTAACAGACGAACAATTTTCCAAAATGGATGCCGATATGATTGTCGGTGGTTTTCCTTGCCAAGATTACTCTGTTGCGCGTAGCAAGAAAGATGAAAAAGGTATTGAAGGAAAAAAAGGAGTTTTATTTTGGGAAATCATTAGAGCAACTGAAATCATTAAACCCAAATACTTAATTCTGGAAAACGTGGATAGGCTTTTAAAAGCGCCCTCAAAACAGAGAGGACGTGATTTTGCAATCATGCTAACAGCTTTTAATAACCTTGGATATTCTGTAGAGTGGAGAGTTATTAATGCTGCTGAGTATGGAAGAAGCCAACGAAGACGTCGTGTATTCTTTTTCGTATATCGAAATGATACAGTCTTTGCCCAAAAAAATGACAATCTTTACGAAAAAAATGAAGAAATCTTTGAAGATAATAGGTATGATGACTATATTTTCAATCAAGGTCTATTTGCAAAACAATTTCCTATTAAACCTATAGCAGTTAAAAATCGTCATGTGTTTTATGAGTTACCAAATGATATAGTTGAAGTTTCAGATACTTTTACTGGTACTGTTTGGAATACAGGAATTATGAGACATGGAAAATACTATTCTATTGATACAGAACCTAATTACAATGGCAATCCTATCACTCTAGGAGAAATTCTTCAAGATGAGTCTGAAGTACCTGAAAAATATTTTTTAACTGATCAGTCAAAATTGGAAAAATTTCAATATCTTAGAGGACCTAAGAAAATTGAACGAACATCCTCTGACGGACATCAATACATCTATTCAGAAGGAGGAATGTCCCCTTATGATGATTTAAACCTTCCTGGACGAACAATGCTTACATCCGAAGGAACGGTTAATCGTTCTACACATTTATTATTTGTAAACAATAAATATAGATTAATTACCCCCATTGAAGCTGAACGACTTCAGGATTTCCCAGATGATTGGACAGCTAAAAAGAAATTATCTGATGGTTCTATTGTAGAGGTATCTGATAAAATGAGAATGTTTTTTATGGGAAATGCTTTGGTTACTGAGATTGTAAAGGAAATTGCTAAGTTTATTAAAGAAATTGATTGATTTATCTGAAACTAAAAAAGAGGTGCGAGCCTCTTTTTTGTGTGACAAAATAAAAACATCTATCTAATCATATATGCTAGTGTCATAGTTCTGAAAATCATCTGAATCAAGAACAATTTCACAACTCTTATACTTTTCTCTTACAAGTCGTTCGGCTTCATCTGGATTTTCAGCCTCTATACTTACTAAACGTGATAAAGTTTCTGTAATTTCTACTGTATACTTTTTCAGTTTTAAATTGCTTTCCAATCATTCACTTATTAGCAATAATCTATATAGTTTTGGGCTTTCCAACCACTCTGGTAATTCATCTCCATATTCCCAGCTATATTTTTTATTCAATAAAAAAAGTTGTTTCTCATCACCAAACTCCATATTTTCAGACAACCACCTCACACAATCAGGGTCTGATAAAGTATAAACCATTACACATAAGTTTTCATAATTTCCGATACTTTCCTCTACCTTTAAATTCTATTATTTCTTTGTCTCTTAATATTTGAAGCTGTTGCCTAATCTTTTCTTTGATATGATTGTTCTTAACAAAGATATTTTTTAGGTCACTTTCAAAACGATACATATCTTCAAGGGTAAATTCTGAACCCTCTATCTTATCTATACAATTTAGAATTTCTATTGTCCAACCTCTTACTGAAAGAGAGTTCTTCCTTAAAAATAAACTTTGCTTAAATTCTTTTGTAACTTTTTCTGGATCTCTAACTTGTCCATTTTTCACAAAAAATATTCTTCCTTTAGAAAGTACTTGTGATAAATCAATGTTACAACCAATCCAACCTGCTCGTCTAGCAGTTGGCGCAAGTGGCTTCCTTTGAATAATTGATTTCGGTGTAACAAATTGCTTCGGAAGGACAAGAAAATTATTTACCTCAAAATTTTTTGTATAAGTTAAAAAAGAAATTAGAATTATTATCTACCTGCACACGCTCCATCATCGTTGCATAAGCACCATCATTGATTGTTGATGAAAAATTTCCTTTTTTGCTCTTTAGTTCAAACTCCTCACTACAATGATTACAGTAAAAATCTGCTACAGGTCTATTATTTTCAAAATGATTTAAAGGATTTTTCCCACAATTAGGGCAATAAGACTGACGATAAACCCAATCCTCCATTAAGATACGTGCCTTCTGACTATTACTTTTATAGGTTTCTACTAGTTCTAAATTAAATTGTAATTCCATTTAAAAATTCCTCACTAATATGAGAATTCACTCGATATAAGCAATTAAAATCTACTATAACTAGCATACCACATATATGTACCTATTACATTTGTATTTCATCATTCTCTTTTATATTTCCTTCTCACATATCTCATAAAATATACCCTAGTTCTTGAGCTAATTTTAAAGAAAAAGCATAAAATTGAGCTATATTCGCTGGTATGGTAATTGCCATGGCAAGTCCACCTGGTAATCCTGCAACAACAGAAGTCCCACTCGCTAATAAAACATTATCCCTAATACAGACATTAGCCACTCGATCTAAGATTTCTTAAGATAAGAGAGACGTTGGGCCTTGTTCTAATAAGGTAGGAATGTCCTGTGAATCTAATTCTTTGGAAAACTTATCCACTAAAAACTTCGAACGATCAACCTTAACAACAGGTAGTTTCACCACTTGTTGCAATACTTGCATAGCTAAGTCTTGTTCAGCCATATAAATACCTCTTTCTCTTGTATCTTTATCTCATAATATCACACTATCTAAATTTTATAAATCTTTTTAATAATTTTTAATACTCTTCGAAAATCAAATTCAAACTACGTCAGCTTCACCTTGCCCTACTCCAGTACAGCCTGCGGCTAGTTTCCTAGTTTGCTCTTTGATTTTCATTGAGTATAAGTCTAGAAAGATTCCCCCATCATGTTTTATTGCCTTTTTCTCCACCAAAAAAGAGGGTTGCCCCTCTTCTTTAGTTCTTATCCAGATTGCGTAGCATCTCGTCAATCTTGTTTCCATACTCGATGGACTCGTCTTTGACGAAGGTCAAATCTGGGATTTTGTACAATTTCAAATTGCGACCAAGTTCACGTTTGATGGTACCAGTTGCTTTTTCAAGCCCGATTTGGACTTTTTGGATATCCGAAGCAAGGTTACTCAAAATGGTGTAATAAACCTTGGCAACAGACAAGTCACCCAGCATCTGAACATCTGTGATGGTCACACCTTGGACACGTGGATCACGGACTTTCTTTTGCAAAATCTCATTGACTTCACGCTTGATTTCCATGCCCACACGATCTGTACGGAAATGATTTGCCATGATATTCCTTTCTCTACTTTGAACCAAAAGCTAGGCCAGCAGACCTAGCTATTTTTATTAGATAGAGGAACTAGAGCCATTTGAATCTAGGAAACAAGCCTTAGATAGAACTGAAGTTCATCAAGGCGCTGTTGACGACGAGTCAAATGAGCTATCGTTTCTCTATTATCTCTTGATTTCTTCCATGACATAGGCCTCAATCACATCATCCATCTTAATATCATTGTAGCCGTCGATCATCAATCCACCTTCACGGCCGTTTGTAACTTCCTTAACGTCGTCTTTATAGTGTTTCAAGCTTGCGAGTTCACCATCATAGATAACGACACCATCACGGATAACACGGACTTTAGAGTCACGGGCAACCTTACCGTTGATAACCATAAATCCACCGATAGTTCCCACTTTAGACACCTTGAAGGTTTCACGGATAACCGCTTCACCAATAACTTTTTCTTCGAATTCTGGATCAAGCATCCCTTTCATGGCTTCTTCCATCTCTTCGATAACCTTATAGATAATGCTGTGGAGACGAATTTCCACATCGTCAGCTTCAGCTTGTTGACGAGCTTGTGGTGTAGGGCGTACGTTGAAACCAACGATAAAGGCATTTGAAGCTTCGGCAAGGGTCACGTCTGATTCGTTGATGGCACCGACCGCTGAGTGAACGATGGTAACTTTGACACCTTCCACGTCAATCTTTTGAAGTGAGGCAGAAAGGGCTTCAACAGAACCTTGTACATCAGCCTTGATGATAACATTAACAGATTTGAGTTCCCCAGCTTTAAGGGTATCAAAGAGGTTTTCAAGGCTAACACGTTGGGTAGCTTGACGTTGTTTCATGAGGGCACGTTTGGCACGCTCTTCACCTGCTGCACGCGCAGATTTTTCATCCTCGTAAACGGCAAAGTGGTCACCCGCCATCGGTGCTTCGTTCAAACCTGTGATAGAGACTGGTGTTGATGGTCCAGCAACTTTAACACGACGACCAAGGTCGTTGGTCATAGCACGGACACGACCGAAGGTATTTCCGACAACGATTGGGTCTTGAACATTCAAGGTACCTTGTTGTACAAGAAGGGTTGCGACCGCACCTTTTCCTTTATCCAAGCGCGCTTCGATAACCGTACCGATTGCACGCACTGTTGGGTCTGCCTTGAGTTCTTGGATTTCAGCTACAAGAAGGACTGTTTCCAACAATTCTTCGATGTTTTGGTTGAATTTAGCTGAGATTTCAACAAATTCAGAATCTCCACCCCAAGCAGTTGACATAACTCCATGCTCTGCCAATTCACCGATAACGCGTTCTGGGTTAGCACCTGGTTTATCAATCTTGTTGATAGCTACGATGATTGGAACATTGGCCGCTTTTGAGTGGTTGATGGCTTCGATAGTCTGAGGCATAACCCCGTCATCTGCCGCTACGACCAAAATCGTAATATCGGTAACAGAAGCACCACGCGCACGCATAGATGTAAAGGCCGCGTGTCCCGGTGTATCAAGGAAAGTAATCTTCTTGCCATTTTCCACGATTTGGTAGGCACCGATATGCTGAGTGATACCACCTGCTTCACCTGTCGCAACACGAGAATTACGAAGGGTATCTAGGAGTGTTGTTTTACCGTGGTCAACGTGTCCCATGATAGTTACAACTGGTGGACGCTCAACCAATTCATTTTCATTGAGATAACCATCTTCGACAAAGAAACGTTCGATGTCAGCATTATCCACTTCAACCTTTTGTTTGGCTTCGATACCGTAATCCACCATGAGGAGTTCGATGGTTTCCCCATCCAAGGATTGGTTTTGTGTGGCCATGACACCCATCATAAAGAGTTTCTTAACGATTTCAGCTGGTTCACGTTTGATACGTTTTGCGATTTCCGCAACGGTCATACCATCTGTATACTCAAATTCTGTTGGCAATTCATGGAATTTACGCTCTGTAACAGGTTTTGGAGTCTGATTGCGGTTGTTCTTGTTATTGCCTTTTTTGTTCTTTTTGTTGTTATTCCAGTTACTATTCTTTTGATTTCTCACTTGATTTTGACTACTTCGATTCTTTTGTTGTTTTCTAGGACCATCTTCTTCATGATCATAATCGTCACGATTTTTGTCTGGTCGAGCTTGTTTTTTACGACGTGTATCCACTGCAGGTTCTTTTTTCTCAGGGACGACTTCAACCACTGCTTGAACTTGCTGTGCTTGTTGCGCTTGTTCAGCTAACTTAGCCGCTTCTTCAAAGATTTCCTCTGGTTCCTTGCGTTTGTTAGCTTGAGCCAAGGCTTCTTTAGCAGCCTGATACTGCTTGAAACGTTCCTCACTTGAACGTGCATATTCAGCATTTTGCTCTGCTTTTAGGGCTGCTGCACGGGCTTTAAAGTCAACACGTGGAGCCGCTTGATTTGGACGTTTATCCTCTTGTTGACGGCGTTCATTTCCTCGATTTTGCTGACCTTGCTGTTTCTTAGCTTGATCATTAAAGCGACGATTATCGCGGTTGCCTTGACCTTGTTTTCCACCATTGCGACCGTCGTTTTTCTGACGGTTTCCGTTTTGTTGTTGGTCACGGTTATTGCCCTTATTTTGCTTGCGTCGTTCTGCCTGTTCTTTGGCACGAGCTTCACGCTCAGCCTTGAAATTACGACTTTGCGGTTTAGCTGCTACTTTTTCTGTTTTCGGAGCGACTGGCTCAGCAGGTTTTGCCTCTTCCTTAGCTACAGCTGGTTTAGCTGGCTCAGATTTTTCGGCTTTCTTTTCTGCACTTACTTTTGGTGCTGCAGGTTTTGCTTCTACTTTCGGAGCAGCTGCAGGCTTAAAGCTGGCAGCAATTTTTGCAGCGACAGCTTCTTCCACACTTGATGAGTGGCTTTTCACATCCAAGCCCAACTCTTTTGCACGCGCTACAACTTCTTTACTTTCTTTTCCAAGTTCTTTTGCGATTTCGTACAATCTTTTCTTAGACAAATCATGTCCTCCTCTTCTATTCCATAAGAGACCTCATTTTCTTTGTAAATCCAGCATCTGTTACAGCCAAAACCTTTCTCGATTTCCCGACTGCTATGCTTAATTCCAGTGTTGAAAACACGGTTACAATTTCCACTTGATAATAATGACTTTTATCTTGAATCTTCTTGGTCAGATTGGGTCCAGCATCATGAGCTAGAAAGACCAACTTGGCCTTGCCGTCTTGAATGGCCTTGACCACCAATTCTTCACCCGATATAATCCGCCCTGCTCGCTGAGCAAGTCCCAAGAGATTACTTATCTTTTGCTTATTCAAGTCCTAACTCTCTTCTTTTCACTTTGTGATCCACATAAGCGATCAACTCGTCATAAAAGCTTTCTTCCACTTCCATGCTAAAGCTGCGGTTAAAGACCTTCTTCTTTTTCGCCTCTAGGGCTTCTGCATTGTCTAGTTTGATATAAGCGCCGCGGCCATTGGCCTTGCCCGTAGGATCAATAAAGACTTGTCCTTCCTTGTTCTTGACAATGCGGAGCAAATCACGCTTATCAATCACTTCGTTGGACACGACAGACTTGCGCAAAGGGATTTTTCTTGTTTTCATCTTTCCCTCCTCTAGCAGCTTTTATTCTTCTACAGTATCGTTTTCTGCTTCCAAATCTACCGAACCAGCTTCTTCCATGGCTTCAAATTCGCTAGCAGACTTGATATCGATACGGTAACCAGTCAAGTGAGCCGCCAAGCGCACGTTTTGTCCACGACGACCAATGGCAAGAGAAAGCTTGTTATCTGGAACAACCACCAAGGCACGTTTGCTGTCGTTTTCATCAAAGATAACTTGGTCAACCTCAGCAGGAGCGATGGCATTGTAGATAAATTCAGCTGGATCTGCTACCCACTCGATAACATCGATATTTTCTTCGATTGGTACCATGCGGTCATTTTTAGCATCGTAACGAGCTGGGTGGAATTTGCTAGTAATCTTCTTAATATTAGCACCACCACGTCCAACGATTGTACCGATAGCATCCACGTTTGGATTGTGGCTACGAACAGCAACCTTCGTACGGTCACCTGCTTCACGAGCCACGCTCATGATTTCAACAGTTCCATCATAAACTTCTGGAATTTCTTGCTCCATCAAACGTTTGATCATTTCTGGATGGCTACGGCTAACAAAGACGTTCACACCACGAGGGTTGTCTTCAACCTTGTAAACATAAACTTCGATACGATCATGAGAAGCAAAAACTTCTCCAGGAATTTGGTCTTGTTTTGACAATTGGGCTTCGATGCTACCAAGGTTGACATAGATAAAGCGGTTGTCAAAGCGTTCTACTGTACCAGACATGATTTCTTGCTCATGTTCTTTGTAAGTATTGTAAGTGATGGCACGTGTTTGCTTGCGCATTTTTTCCATGATGGTTTGTTTGGCAGATTGGGCTGCTACACGACCAAACTCAGCTGGTGCTTCTTCAAACTTGATTTTGTCTCCAAGTTCATAAGCTGAATTAATGGCAAGAGCATCTTTCAAGCTGATTTCCAAACGGCTATCAAATACTTCATCAACAACTTCACGGACAGTATAAACTGTAAAGTCACCTGTTTTTTCGTTGAAGTCAATAGCTACGCTGTCTGACTGACCATAGCGTCTGCGATAAGCGGAACGAAGCGACTCTACTACTGCGTCGATGATGTCTTCTTTTTTGATTCCCTTGTCTTCTTCCAAAATGCGGAAGGCCTCTAGCATTTCTTTACTCATGTTTTCTTCACTTTTGAATCCTCAAAAGCTATCCTTTCTTTTTCTATAATTTAACTGCTAAACGTGCTTTTGATACTAAACTGTATGGAATTTGGACGGTTTTCTTACGCGTCTTGTCCATATATTCCATAGTCAACTCGTCCTCTTCGAAGGCCAACAAGGTTCCTTCAAAGACCTTTTGCTTATCGATGGCTTGGTAGAGCCCGACATGGATGTATTTTCCAACCGCTCCAGCGACGGCATCCTTGGTTTTCAAAGGACGTTCCAAACCTGGACTGGTAATTTCTAGGAAATATTGTTCTGGGAAGGGATCTGGCTTGATGGTGTCTAGGACAGGACTGATAATTTCTGTCAAGTCTGCCGTGTCGTTCAAGGTAATTCCTTCGGGTTTATCTACAAAAATACTGAGAATCATGTCACTGCCAATCTTTCCATACTCGATATCCACGAGTTCAAAAGGAGCTTCTATGACAGGTTCTACAACTTCTCTGACTAATTCTACGATTGTTGCGATTGCGTCCACCTCCTCATAAGCAAGAGGCGAAGATATTTCCCCGCCTCACTTTTCATATTCTTACTCTTAGTATATCACATTTGCTAACTTATGTAAAGCAAAAGCACTTATACAGCCTGATTTCAGGCTATTTCTTAAAATTCTACCTCAACTCGGTAGATAACTTGCCCCTTATTGGAGAATTTTTGCTCGTATTCTGTCATGACATTGCCTTCAAAATCACTGGCATGTAAGTCTAGCCAGACACCATTGAGCTTCATGCCATACTGAGAAAAGCTCACTAAACTGTACTCAAACAAGCCACGGTTATCCGTCTTGAAATGAATTTCTCCATTTTCAGGCAAGATACGTTTGAAGGTATCCAAGAAGGTCTTGTAGGTCAAACGACGCTTTTCATGGCGTTTTTTCGGCCATGGATCTGAAAAGTTCAGATACAAGCGATCAATCTCACCGTCTTCAAAGTAGTCAGTCAAGTCAGAACCATCTACCCACAAGAGCTTGATGTTAGGCACTCCAACTTCAAGAACCTTGTCTAAAGCATAGCTTAAAACAGACTTTTGAATATCAATCCCGATATAGTTGATGTCAGGGTTCTGCTTTGCCATACCTGAAACAAAGGCACCCTTCCCACTTCCAACTTCCACATGAATGGGATTGTCATTGCCAAACAAGTCCCGCCATTTCCCCTTGGCTTCCAAGGGATTGAGGACCACATACTGGGGATTTGCCTCTAGTAATTCTGTCGCCCCTTTACGATTTCTAACTCTCATCTTCTCTTTCCATACTTGTCTCGGAAGTGACGCAAGCCATGAATCTCCCGATTAACATTTTCTAAATCTTGGTTCATATAATACTTGGAAATCTGGCTCAAATAAGACAATTGACCGTACCAATACAATTTACTTAATACCGTTTGATTATACTTGTAACCGTAGTAGGTCAACCATTCCTTCCACTGATGTTCTGGAATATAATGGCAGAGCATATGGGCCACATCAAACATGCGGTCGGTCAAGCGAACCGAATCCCAATCTACCAAATAAATCAAGCCACTATCTGTCTCAATCCAATTACTATGTCGTACATCTCCATGGACAATGGTCGCATAGTCCTCTCTAAATCCTGGAATAGTCTGACGTAAATCAGCCATCACTTCACTGATAAAATGATTTTTACGCAAAGCATCTGGAGCCGTTTCCTGCCAAGACTGTAGTAAATCTACAGGTGTTTCCATGGCATAGCCCAAACGACTCAACTGTGTCATCAAAGGACGTGAGCGATGAAGGCGGGTTAAAATATTGACGATTTGTTTACGATTCATATCATAGGGGGTCAATATCTTGCCTGTCAACCATTCTTGAGCACACATATCACGCCCATCTGCCAAACGGCGACTCCATAATAATTGTGGAGCAATTTGTTCTCTAGCTAGACCAGGTAGGATTGGAGAGGTGTTCATTTTTACAAAGATGCGCTTCCCATCAGGATAGCTACCCATATAAGCCTTGCCACTTTTCCCAGGTATGGGAGTCAGTGTTAGCTCATTATCACCCAAATCCATTTCTTTCCTCCGTATAAAGTTTCCTTACTATTCTACTAGTTTTTGGCCTATTCGTCAACCGCTCCACACCCGATTCTCAAAGAAAAGCCTCTGGATTGGCTTGGGTATCATTATAGAAAGAAAAAGGCAAGCACCGTCTTCTGCTTACCTTTCATGATTTTTATAAATAATATAAGAGTGGCCAAGCATTGTAAAACATGTGAACTAGAGTAGAAACCCATAGGTTTTGGCTCTTTTTATAAGCAAATCCCAGTAACAAGCCCCCAAGTAGATAAAAAATAAACGAAGGGACATTAGAAGGACCATGCATAAAAGAAAAGAGAGAGGAAGTTAGCACAAGCCCTAACCAAGAATTGTCAAAAACCGCACCTTGAAGAAGTCCTCTGAAAATGAGTTCCTCCTGGATGGGGCCAAAAACTGAGGAAGTCAAAATCAAAGACAGAGAAATTCCTCTGCTGACTTCCGCCAAGTGTTGAACTCCTGCGCCAGAAGAAATAGCGAAGAAATGAATATAAACCAGCGTCTCAAGTACACTTAGAAGAAAGATTGCAATGAAAAGCAAAAGGTCTTTCTTGCTTAACATCCCAAAAGAAATTATATCAAACTTTCTAGCATAAGCAACGCTCAGCGAGGTTACTAGAAGACTTACAAGAATCAATGCAAATTCATTTTGAAAAAAGTCCCCATGGTTAATCGTATAAGGAACTGTAATGACGATTATTAGTACTAAAAATCCAAAGCACAAGGCATGAAATTTATCAAAAAACTCCATAAAATTATCCTCCTCACCAAACAGACTTCCTACGCGTTATTCTTTAGTTCTAGCCTTTCCAAAACAAACCATTTGAGTAACCAAAATCCGACCACATAACCACCCCCTAAAAAGATAGCCATTAAAGATAGCATGGGGTTTAGGAAATTAAAGACCACCGCAGATACAAAGGTTAGCACAAAAACATTAAAGGCAATGGTGTCAGAAGCCAAGACTAGAATATAGGGTGTCAACCAGTCTAAGGTTTTGGAATCTAGGAAAAATAAGCGTTTATACATGATAACCTCCTCTATGGCTGAAAAGCAAGCCTTTTGCTTTTTTTACCCCAAGACCCTATGTAGAAAAGTCAGCAAAAACGGGAAGGTCGCTACAATATTATTGATCACATGCACCGCATAGGATGGATAAATACTCTTGGTATAGCGGGTCAAACCGGCAAAGATGATGCCAAATGTCGCAAAGACGAAAATATCTAACAGACTAGGTAAGTTTGAAAAATGAGGAAGAGCAAATAAAATTGACGGAAGAAGCAAATCAAGGCCAAATCTCGAATACTTAAAAAAGGCGTGTTGCAGTAATCCTCTATAAATCAACTCTTCCATTAGTGGAGTCAGGAAAAACAGGGTTACATAGATACCTAGCTCAGCAAAGTTGGTCCCACTATAACCGATCAATACGGCCCAACCTTCAGCAGTTGACTGAACATGTTTAGCTATCTGAACGTTAAAAGAGATCTGGAGCACTAGCACTAATACTGTCAAAATCGAATACCAAAGCCATTTTTTTCTTGGAATGTGAAAGAGATAACCATGACCTGTCTTAACCAGAATCCAAATCATGACTCCGCTAAATAGTAAACTCAAGATATTTTGAATCCAGACGAAATTGCCAATCTGGGAAGAAAATTGCCAATAATTTTGGACGATAAGCGTCAGCTGAGAAAGACCAAATACGAAAAATAAGTAAGAGAAGACTGCACTTATTTTGAATAGAAGTTGATACTTTTTCATAGAAATTCTTCCTCATTTCTTGTATTTCAGCCTATATTCCACATAAATGAAAACCCGCTCCTATATAACCACGGTCATGATAACCGCGCGGGCAGTAACCACTTACTGGAAAAGGACCTGAATTTTTTAATATAGGAGGGTAAGAACCGAATGGACTTACCTGATTAGCGTACCCTCTATAAATATCAGATACATCCCCACCCTCTATACGAGCAAGCATTTCATTATCCATAACTGCAAATTGAGTCGTTGTTTTTGTTTCCATGAGGAATACCTCCTTTTTTATTTTTAATTTTAATTTTAATTTTAATTTTTGTCTTGTTGCAACTTTGACAAGTTTAGTATATCATCGTTTATTAATTTTTTTCATCCAAATCTTGAATTGTCATCGAAACGTCTTGAATTGTTAAAAAATTTAAAAAGCAAGCATTAAAAACATACTTGCCCTTTCACTCTTGTCTATAGGCAAATGTTAGCCATATATTATTACAAACAAATAGTATCATTGCACCTGTTTACCATCTATTTTTATTTATGAATTTTTTGTTTCACTTTAATCATTACAGAAGTCATAAAAAACGCGACAGCCAGCCGAAGCAGTTGGTAACTTTCTTCCTCTCCTGTTTTCGGTAATAATTTTTCATTCGAAGTAATAGATTTGCTTACATAATCAGTCCCCTTAACATCAGTTGAAGGAGTTTTATTTTCTTGAGCAACATCAAAAATAGGTTTAGGAGTTTCCAATTGATTCTTATTGTCTAACATTGCTAAATTGTCAGATTGAGTAGTTTTAGCTTCAGAAGTTGAGTTTGTACTCTTCACTTTCCCACTATTTTCACTATTAGAATTGGGATTAACATTGGATATTTTCATTTCAGTTCTTTTTTCATCACTCATACCTTTGCTGTCACTTACAACTTTATCACTAATATTCATGCTGTCACTTCTAGTATTCTCATCACGGACACTTTCAGTTACTGTTTCCTCAGAAGATTTCACTGTCTCCGTTTGCTTAGGTGAGTTTCTCGAGTACATATAATCATACACCTGTTGTGCAGTTGCTCCGCCACCAACCCATCCAGATGTCGGATGTCCATTTCTTAAATACAAAATTGTTGGTGTTCCTGGAATACCGACTTTTTTAAATAGAAACTCTCTCGCTTCCTCATCAAAATCCTTACCATCCAAATCATAATACTCTAACTTCTTTTCAATCAAGTTATTAAATTCTTTCAATTCAGGAGAAAATTGACGACAATGAGAGCAAGTTTTTCTACCAAAATAAATAGTATGTTCCAATTGATCCTCTGTAAAAGATTGACGAACAGCTTCAATATCTATCTTTTTAAAGTCCGTAACATTCTTCTCATATTCTTCTGGAGTTACAACAGAAGGTTTATGCTCCACCTTTTCCTTAGCCGATGGCAAATCTGGTGCCACAACAGAACTATCATTCGCCTGGATAGATGAAGTAGTAGGATGTTCTTCTGCATATACAACACCCGTAGTAATAGATGCAAATACAAGTGGTACAAGTAATAGCGATTTTATATTTTGTTTCTTCATAAGAATACTCCTTTACATTTGTTATCTTTATCTTACCTTATTTAAGATTACAAATTCATCTAAATCTTAAATGGTCATCGAAACATCTTGAATTGCAAAAACTTCATTATAAAAGGGTAAGTATTGCGAAAACACTTACCCTTTTCTTTTATACTTCATTAAGCTCTACTTTTTATAATACTTCAAGCCCCAAATGAGTAAAAACATGACAATCAAGCAGAGAATATCACCAATATAGGCGATTATTTGTTGGTAGAATTTTCCTGCTGTGATACTTCTATACAAACAAATAATAGACATAAAACCTGTCAAGCCGACGAACATGAGTTGATTGGTTCTAGGACTAACCAAATCATCATTTACGTATATTTAAGAGCATTTCTTTTATGTTAATGTATGTTAGCACTGAAAAGCAAGACAGGCCAATAATATTTAAAATGAACAGTAATGGGTTTAAGTCTCTAAAAAAATTAGCCACTGACACTATAAGAAATACTAACAATACTATAGTCGAAACTATTTTTTTCTTATCCATAATTATTCACTCCATTCCAAGTCAGTCCATCTTATCAACGAAGAGCGATTTTTAACAGAAGGTAGCAGCACCCGTTGCACCTCCACCCCAAAAACCAGCAGCCGCTCCAGATACAGTACCAATGATAGGTAGCGTTACAGTGCCCACAGCACCACCAGCAACTCCTCCAGTCAATGCACCTCCAACTACACCGAGTCCACATTTTATCCAACCGCCACCTTCAATACAAGCAAGCACATCAGTATCCATAATCTCAAATTGTTCCATCATTTTTGTATTCATGACAAATACTCCTTTTTTATTTTTAATTTTTGTCCTGTTGCAACTTTGACAATTTCAGTATAGCACTATTTGTTAAAGTTTTTCATCCAAATCTTGAATTGTCATCGAAACATCTTGAATTGTAAAAAAATTAAAAAAAGCAAGCATGAAAAACATACTTTCCTCTTTATATTGTCTTGATACCGACTTGTTGGTAAACTTTTCACCCTGCTATCCCATATCACTTTGACAGACGAAATAATATTAAAGAAACTCCCCTGTAAATTAATCTAGCAAATACAGGGGAGAAATTGATTCTTTAGAAAGTACTATCCTTATTCTTTTTGGGAGATTTTGAAAATATTTTTCTAATTAAATCATCCATATAGGGGCCTAACATACCAACTACTAAACCAATAATAAAACTTTTAAAATCCATAATTACCACCAACATGTGGCTGCATAAGCTACACCTCCAAGTATAGCTCCTCCTGCAGCACCAGCTGCTGCACCTTGCCATGTTCTTGTTTTAATTCCTAGCCGAAGACCTCGTGCTACTCCTCCTCCAACACCTGCTTTGGCAAAATCTCCCCAATTGCATCCGCCACCTTCAACGCAAGTAAGCATATCAGTATCCATAATCTCAAATTGTTCCATCATTTTTGTATTCATGACAAATACTCCTTTTTATTTTTAATTTTTGTCCTGTTACAACTTTGACAAGTTTAGTATATCATTGTTTTTTAAAATTTTTCATCCAAATCTTGAATTGTCATCAAAACATCTTGAATTGCAAAAACTTCATTATAAAAGGGTAAGTATTGCGAAAACACTTACCCTTTTCTTTTATACTTCATTAAGCTCTACTTTTTATAATACTTCAAGCCCCAAATGAGCAAAAGCATAATAATCAAGCATAGAATAGCACCAATATAAGCGATTAGTTGTTGGTAGAATTCTCCTGCTGTGATACCTCTATACAAACAAATAATTGACATGAAACCTGTCAAGCCGATGAACATGAGTTGATTGGTTCTAGGACTAACCAAATCATCATCTTCAAACTCTCTTATCCTCATTTCCCTAGTGAGATAAACAGTGACCAAAATAGAAGCCAAGTTAATAACCACTAAGAGAAATTGGAAAACCAAGGAAAAATTTAAAAACTGACGAGATAGAAATAGATAAGTAGAGACAAGCAAGGGCAACTGACCTAGGAACAATCTCGCAAGGAAGATATTCCGTTTTTTAGCAAGAAAAGTTTTCATTTCTTTGCTCCTTTCTTTTTAGTTAAAGCAAAATAGATCTTAACTGCAATCAAATAGGTTATGGTATAAAATAGATTATACCAAATACTCTCTCTAAGCGGATAAAGAAAGATGGACATGATCAAATACAAGATGAAAATAATCAGTATTTTTTTCTTCATAAAATTTCCTCCTAAATGTACGCTTTATCTTATACTCAATGGAAATCAAAGAGCAAACTAGGAAACTAGCCGCAGGCTGCTCAAAACACCGTTTTGAGGTTGTGGATAGAACTGACGAAATAAGTAACATATATACGTCAAGGCGAAGTTGACGCGGTTTGAAGAGATTTTCGAAGAGTATTAGTTGAGCAAGAACCTTTACACTGCTAGTATAGCACTCATTTTGACCTTGAATCACTCAAATCATAAATAGTCATCAAAACATCTTGAATTGTTAAAAATTTAAAAAGCAAGCATGAAAAACATACTTGCCCTAAGGGAACTTGACAAAATGAAATCTAGAAGCAAAAAGATAATAAATGTAACAGACAACTGAAATTATTCTTACTTCTTCTTGCTTAAATATATTCTTGCAATATAAGCACTAATCAAGACAATACCACAGCCCAAAGCTAGAACAACTATTAAAGAATTTAATATAGTAGGTGTTCTATCAATTCGATTAACAAAACGAATTAAAGATAAAGCAGTCATTAAGAGTAGTCCTGATGATTCCAATCTGATAAAATAAGTCCCTTGCTTTTCAACTGAAAATAAGAACGATGGTAATAAAATCAATGTAACTGCTATGACAAACAAATTTGAACCAATCTCTTCGCCGTTATTAAATAAAGAAAACATTAGAACATTAGTGAGTATCACGATTGCAGAGCAAATGATAAAATAACTCTTATTTCGCACTGTTTTCACCTCGAATTCTATATTTTATGGTAGTATCATGTTGCCAATCCGTAGCCTACATAAGCTCCTGATGCTGCACATGTAGCAAGATAAGCTGCTGCTGCCCCCCAACCAATTGGAGTACTTGTCATTAATACAGCCATTGTAGCCCCTAAATAAACTGAGGTGCCTCCAAAAACACGATCCCAATTGGCTCCTGCTTCAATTTCCATTAACTCTTCTTGACTAAGTGTCATAAATGTTGAAGTATCAAATACTAGAGTATTCATGATGAATCCCTCCTTTTTTATTTTTAATTTTTGTCTTGTTGCAACTTTGACAAGTTTAGTATATCATTGTTTTTTAAAATTTTTCATCCAAATCTTGAATTGTCATCGAAACGTCTTAAATTAGCTTTTTTATTTAAAACTACCTCTAAATTTTTTTAAAAAGATAATTTCTAATCACTTTTTTTACCATTCAGGAACTTTCAATGACTATTCAAGATTTCATAAAATATGAACTTATTTTTATGGCATAATATACCTATCTACTATATGAAAGGAATTGCCAATGACTTCTTATAAACGTACATTTGTTCCTCAAATAGATGCTAGAGACTGCGGTGTTGCTGCCTTAGCCTCGATTGCTAAATTCTATGGTTCAGATTTTTCTCTAGCTCACTTGAGAGAACTTGCAAAGACCAATAAAGAAGGAACGACTGCTCTTGGCATTGTAAAAGCCGCTGATGAAATGGGCTTTGAAACAAGACCTGTCCAAGCAGATAAAACGCTCTTTGACATGAGTGATGTCCCCTATCCATTTATCGTTCACGTTAACAAAGAAGGAAAACTCCAACATTACTATGTTGTCTATCAAACAAAGAAAGACTATCTGATTATTGGTGATCCTGACCCTTCTGTAAAAATCACTAAAATGTCAAAAGAACGCTTTTTCTCTGAATGGACTGGAGTAGCTATTTTTCTAGCTCCCAAACCCAGCTATCAACCCCATAAAGATAAAAAGAATGGTCTACTAAGCTTCCTTCCTCTGATTTTCAAACAAAAATCTCTCATTGCTTACATCGTTCTCTCAAGCTTATTGGTCACGATTATCAATATAGGTGGTTCTTATTATCTTCAAGGAATCTTGGATGAATACATTCCAAATCAGATGAAATCAACTTTAGGAATCGTCTCAGTTGGTCTGGTTATCACCTATATCCTCCAACAAGTCATGGGCTTCTCCAGAGATTATCTCCTAACTGTTCTGAGTCAGAGATTAAGCATTGATGTGATTTTATCCTATATTCGCCATATTTTTGAACTTCCTATGTCTTTCTTTGCGACACGCCGTACAGGAGAAATCATTTCACGGTTCACAGATGCTAACTCTATTATAGATGCCTTGGCTTCTACCATTCTTTCTCTTTTTCTGGATGTTTCCATTCTGATTCTTGTAGGGGGAGTCTTACTGGCACAAAACCCTAATCTCTTCCTTCTTTCTCTTATTTCCATTCCTATATACATGTTCATCATCTTTTCTTTTATGAAGCCTTTCGAAAAAATGAACCATGATGTCATGCAAAGTAATTCTATGGTTAGCTCTGCCATTATCGAAGATATCAACGGGATTGAAACTATCAAGTCGCTCACGAGTGAAGAAAATCGCTATCAAAATATAGACAGCGAATTTGTAGATTATTTGGAAAAATCCTTTAAGCTCAGTAAATATTCTATTTTACAAACGAGTTTAAAGCAGGGAACAAAATTAGTTCTGAATATCCTTATCCTATGGTTTGGCGCTCAATTAGTCATGTCGAGTAAAATTTCTATCGGTCAGCTGATTACCTTTAACACGCTTCTTTCTTACTTTACAACTCCTATGGAAAATATTATCAACCTCCAAACCAAACTCCAATCTGCGAAGGTTGCTAATAACCGTTTGAACGAAGTCTATCTAGTCGAATCTGAATTTAAAGTTCAAGAAAACCCTGTTCATTCACATTTTTTGATGGGCGATATTGAATTTGATGACCTTTCTTATAAGTATGGTTTTGGACGAGATACCTTAACAGATATTAATCTCACGATTAAACAAGGAGATAAGGTTAGCCTAGTTGGAGTTAGTGGTTCTGGTAAAACAACTTTAGCCAAAATGATTGTCAATTTCTTTGAACCTTACAAAGGACATATTTCCATCAATCATCAGGATATTAAAAACATTGATAAAAAAGTCTTGCGCCGTCATATTAATTACCTACCTCAACAAGCCTATATCTTTAATGGCTCTATCTTGGAAAACTTAACCTTGGGCGGTAATCATATGATTAGCCAAGAAGATATTCTAAGAGCTTGTGAATTAGCTGAAATCCGTCAAGACATTGAAAGAATGCCTATGGGCTATCAAACTCAGCTCTCTGATGGAGCTGGTCTATCAGGAGGACAAAAGCAACGAATAGCCCTCGCTCGTGCTCTTTTAACTAAAGCTCCTGTTCTAATACTAGATGAAGCTACTAGCGGTCTTGATGTCTTGACTGAGAAAAAAGTTATAGATAATCTTATGTCCCTAACTGATAAAACCATTCTCTTTGTAGCCCATCGTCTCAGTATAGCCGAACGAACCAACCGTGTCATTGTTCTTGACCAGGGGAAAATCATTGAAGTTGGTAGTCACCAAGAGTTAATGCAGGCGCAAGGCTTCTACCATCATCTGTTCAATAAATAAGGAGAATGTCATGAATCCTAATCTTTTTAGAAGCGTCGAGTTTTATCAGAGACGTTACCATAACTATGCGACAATGTTAATTATACCTCTTTCATTACTATTTACTTTCATCTTGATTTTCTCCCTTGTTGCCACAAAAGAAATTACTGTTACTTCCCAAGGAGAAATCGCCCCTACAAGTGTCATTGCATCCATTCAGTCAACCAGTGATAATCCTATCCTTGCTAATCATTTAGTGGCAAATCAAGTAGTTGAAAAAGGTGACTTACTCATCAAATACTCTGAAACAATGGAAGAAAGTCAGAAAACTGCCTTAGAAACTCAATTACAAAGACTTGAGAAGCAAAAAGAAGGACTTGGAATTTTGAAACAAAGCTTAGAAAAAGCGACTGATCTTTTTTCTGGCGAGGATGAATTTGGCTACCATAATACCTTTAGGAATTTTACTAAACAAGCTCATGATATTGAACTGGGTATCACAAAGACTAACACTGAGGTTTCAAATCAAGCTAATCTTGCCAATAGCAGTTCATCAGCCATCGAACAAGAAATTACAAAAGTTCAACAACAAATTGGAGAATATCGAGAATTGAGAGATACTATCATAAATAAAAGGGCTCGCTTACCAACTGGCAATCCGCACCAGTCAATTTTGAATCGTTATCTTGTAGCCTCACAAGGACAAACACAAGGAACTGCAGAGGAGCCATTTTTATCTCAAATTAATCAAAGTATTGCAGGTCTTGAATCATCTATCGCAAGCCTCAAAATTCAGCAAGCTGGTATCGGAAGTGTAGCAACTTATGATAATAGTTTAGCAACCAAAATTGAAGTACTCCGCACTCAGTTTTTACAGACAGCTTCTCAGCAACAACTAACCGTGGAGAACCAATTAACAGAATTAAAAGTACAGCTAGATCAAGCGACACAGCGCTTAGAAAACAATACCTTAACCGCCCCAAATAAAGGTATCGTTCATCTGAACAGCGAATTTGAAGGTAAAAATAGAATTCCAACTGGTACAGAAATTGCTCAAATATTCCCTGTCATCACAGATACAAGAGAAGTACTAATCACTTACTACGTATCTTCTGACTATCTACCTCTACTAGATAAAGGACAAACTGTAAGATTAAAACTGGAGAAGATTGGAAATCACGGCATTACCATCATCGGCCAACTTCAGACAATTGACCAAACTCCTACCAGAACAGAGCAAGGTAATCTCTTTAAATTAACCGCTCTTGCAAAACTATCTAATGAGGATAGTAAACTTATCCAATATGGCTTACAAGGTCGCGTCACTAGTGTAACTGCAAAGAAAACATATTTTGATTATTTCAAAGATAAAATTTTAACCCATTCTGATTAATTTTCAGATAACACTCTATAACTATTTATTATCTTATCAAAAAGGAGAATCATAACATGGATAAGAAACAAAACCTAACTTCATTTCAAAAACTAACAACTACTGAACTCAACCAGATTACAGGTGGAGGATGGTGGGAAGAACTCTTACATGAAACAATTTTAGGTAAATTTAAAATCACAAAAGCACTTGAACTACCTATTCAGCTATAAAAATAAGACCGAGAAACAAGCACTCTCGGTCTTATTTTTTATCATTCTGTATGTATTATAGTAAACACCTGACGAAATACTTGATTTTGGCAGGTGGTATTTAGACTGGTATTGGGATGGCTTTCCACAAGCTTCATGACGGTATAGAGACCAACTCCTCTATCCTCCCCTTTAGAACTGGCTCCAAAGGAGAAGATTTCAGAAATATCTATGCTCTCTTTTTTGATGGAGTTTTCAATGATAAAGGTCTCCTGTGCTCCATTTTTAAAAAAGGCAATTGAAACATGAGGTTGACTAGTCTCTGCACTGGCTTCAATAGCATTATCACAAAGGATAGACACAATGGTTAGAAAATCAAGTAGGCTCATCCCCTCAACCTGAATCTCCTCAGGAACTTCAACATTAAAGACAATGTTCTTTTCTCTAGCTTTTAGAAATTTCCCTGCTAGGAGACTTTTGAGGGCGCGGTCCCGAACATTCAACAATCGCCCAAGGTCATATTTATTGTCCTGCAATTTCTGACTGGAATCTTTTAAGACGGAGCCGTAGACCTCTTTTATCTGCTCCATATCCTCCTCTTCAATACCCAGACGTAAACTAGTCAAGAGGTTGGTGTAGTCATGGCGAAAACTCCGTACTTCCTTGTAAAGCTCCTCTATATGCCGACTATAGCGTTCCATATCTCTATAGCGCAAGGCCTGCTCTTGGTCCAATCTCTCATGGAGTTTGTCCTTCAAATAGGTATCTAATTTCTTGATAACCCCCATAAAAAAGAGGAGGTAAAACACTAGAATCAGATGGCGAACAGTCTTTGATTGAATACCTTGTTCATATTCAAGGTAAGATAGACTTTGCATCACTAGATAATAAGACCCCATTACCCAGTTAATCTTAGTAAGAGACTTTTGAAAACCTTTATCGAGAAACTCCTTTCTCAATCTAGTGAAATCATAGTCTAACCATTTCAAAAAGACTAAAACTATGAAGCAAACGAATATCATAATCAATACAAAGATAGGATTGCCATCCCCATCTACAATTCCTTGCCCCAAAAATGGAAGCACAAAATAGGAAACACCTCTGTAAAAGAGCTCTACTAATATCATTGGGAAGAGACCATAAAAAATAAGGATTTTTTTAGGAAGCCCTCTTAACAATAAGAAAGATAGACCTATACCGAACAAAGGTTCTATAAAATAGGACAAATATTCACTTACATCCAAAAATTGAAAAGTCGCAAAAATGGCTCCTAGAAGAAATTTCAGAAGAAAAGCTTTGAAAATCCTCTCAAAAGTGAGACCAATTCCATCTACCTTAAAGAAAATGACAATTTCTAGTCCATTAATAACAAGCGTATACAACAATATCCAAGCAACAGCCATAATTTCTCCTTAATCAGTGTAAGTTATTGATAGCTTCAGACACTTTCCTGACCTTATAACGCGCGATTAGACAGCTTCCACCATTGGGAAAGAAAAGCAGTTTTTCTTTCTTATCTAAATGCACCACATTTGCTGGATTGATAAGAAAAGAGCGATGGCACTGCAGGAGACGAGGCTCCTGCTTGAGAATCTCCTCTAAACTCGCTGTAAATTCCAGTCTGTCCGTCTCGGTATAGAGAATAACATGATGAGATTTTGGGGACGTTTCGAGATAGTAAACCTCTTTAAAAGGATACTGGAATTGAGCAAATTTTGATTTAAAATAAAAGCAATCTTCCGCCAGACTTTTACTGTCTTGACCATTGGCATAGAGGAGGGCTGTCTCGATACGAGATTCAAACTTCTCTGCCGAAAGGGCCTTATCAATATAGTCCAAAGCAGACACTTGGTAGCGAAAGGACAGGGGCATAAACTCCGAGTGAGTCGTCACAAAGACGATCAGGGCATATGGATCCCGATCTCGAATCTTTCTAGCCACTTCTAGCCCCTTCATCTCCTCGTTTCGAATCTCAATATCCAAAAAGAATAGCTGATGTGCGCCCTTCTCATGCACCTCTGCCAGTAGCTGGTCTGGCTTACCAAAGACCTCAAAAGAGCTGGGAATGATATGATGTTCTTTCAAAAGTTTCTCAATCGTCGTTTCAATCCTAGTCTGTTGGGAAAAATCATCTTCCAAAACAAATATTCTCATCTTCCTACTCTCCTTCTTTCAACCATTTTTGACGAATTTCTCTATAGCGACGTCTGGCATACTTGACAGCGTATTGACCTTCTTCTCCGAGAAAAAGGATTTTTTCTTGAAAATCAATCGATTTCACTTTATCAAGATTGACCAAACAATTTCGATGACATCTCATCAAGGTTTTCCCATATTGGTTCTCAAGATCACTTAAATTTTGAACCATATTAAAACTAGCTTCTTCTGTAACAATCTGTACAGTATGGGCTTTAGTTGGATGTGTTTGGATATAGTAGACATCGTCGATGTTTACTTTATAAACTGTTTTCTGTGTCTGAATAATCATATGTTTCATTGGATTCTCCTCCTAAGAAAAGAATAACAGAAAAGTTCTCACACAAGCGCACCCAATCCTAAACAGTCTTTGAAAACTCCTAAAAGGACTATTTTTCTACAACATCATGACGAGCTTACAACTATTTTATCATAAAATTCACTCAGCGCAATTCAAGACATTTCAAGGACAATTAAAGATTTGAAGGTGAAAAAGGAGATAAAAGTGATAGACTAACAGTATCAAAACACAGTTGCTAGAAACAAGACTGGCACCCAGATTAAAGGAGGAATTCTCATGACAGATACAGACCCTATCAAAAGAGCTCAGACTTTGATTAGTGACTTAAACAAAGCCTACCAAGCATGCAAACAGGCAACCGCTGACGATGTCCGCTTTCAAGAGCAATTAGACTCTATTCTTGGTTTTCTAGCCAAGGCTGAGACAGTGGATAATCGATTCTTGATTGAACTGGAAAAATTTTACCAGACTTCCAGTCTTCTCATGGGACTCAGCGCTCTTGATCCAGATGCTCCAACTCGCGCTGCTTGGCGAGCCTATGACCGCTTCCACTTTGACCAAGTCAAGACCAAGTTGAGTCTCTACGGACCAACCATTATCTTGTAGAAAATAAAAGAAGTTGAGACAAACTGAACTCAACTTCTTTTTTAGTGTCATATAAGCATCTTAGTCCTGCATCTGACGTTTTACCTGATAAGGTAGGTACAAGACTAGTAAAACCAAACCAGCTCCTAGCAAGGCTAGAAGGGCTAGTTTTTCTTGGAAGGTAATCAGCCCAACAACTAATTCCACCAGTAAAACAAAACTGGTCAACCCTCGGACTACAGCCTGCAAGCCTTTTTCCTTTTGCCCCTTGTCCAGTGGAAAGAGTTGGGTCAAATACTGGTAGTCAAAGGCGTGATAGAGAGCCAGCAACTGGAAGAGCAAGAGGTAGTTAAAGAGAACTACCACTGCTGTCGCAATCCAAGCTTGCTCGATAAAGACCTGCGCCAGTATGGAAAGCAAGAGAAGACGAAGACTGAGGGCAAAGAGGTCTCCATTTCGCAGATAAGAACGCAGATAGAGATTTTGCCAAATCTTCCCAGGCGCCTTCTGAACGGCATTTAGGATAAAGTCCAGATAGACACGACGCTTGACGCTGTTTGAAATTCCCTTGACCTGCGTAAAAAGGGCAAAGAAACGAAGCAAAACTTGCTTACGCTTGCTTTCTTGGGAAATGACATAGTCCCAGTCCAGTCCAGTTTCCGTGAAAAATTTACTAGCCTTTTGACGAAAGAGGAAATATTTACCTACTCCCAATAAAAGCACATAGACCAGAAAAACAGGCAAACCATAACCCATGGCTAAAAATAAGGGCGCAAATAACAGCAAGAAAAGAGTCTGGACAAAGAGCCAAAAGGCTAGGGAAATGCCAGTTTGACGCTTGAGATGGAGTTTGATTTCCTCTTCTCCGACCAAGAGAAAGAGCTTGTCTGGAGCCTCCATATAGGTGGCAATTCCTCCCCAAAGCAAAAGTAAAACAGAGGTAATTCCTACAAATAAAAGGATAGGCCAATGATTTTCAGGAAAATGTTGCAAGAGTTGACTGTACTGGTAGGCTAGAAAACCCAGCAGGACTAGCAGGAACAAGACAAAGTGATCATTGAGAACATAGCGCAAATAACCAAGACACTCCTTACGAAAAGCCTGCTTTCTCTTTAAAAACAAGTCTTTCATAGCTCCTCCTCTTTGGTCAGAGCCAAGTAGATATCATTCAAACTAGCCTCAGGCATACCAAAGGCTTCGCGCAGTTGCAGGAGATTTCCCTTAGCACGCACCTCACCCTTGTGGAGAATGACAAAGGCATCACACATCTTCTCCGCCGAATCCAGCACGTGGGTACTCATGAGAATGGACTTGCCCTTTTGCTTTTCCACTTCCAAAAGCTGAATCAAGTCCGCAATAGCCAGCGGATCAAGACCAAGGAAAGGCTCATCCACGATAAAGAGACTTGGATCCACCACAAAAGCACAGATAATCATGACCTTCTGCTTCATCCCTTTTGAAAAATGAACAGGGAACCAGTCTAATTTCTGATCCAGACGAAACATTTTCAACAAAGGTTCCACTCGCTCAAAAGCCACTTTTTGCTCAATACCATACGCCATGGCAACCGTTTCGATATGCTCTCTGAGGGTTAATTCCTCATACAGGCTAGGCGTTTCTGGAATGTAGCCAATTTGCTTGCGGTAACTTGTCGCATCTTCTTGCAGGGTCAAGCCATTGATATTGATAGAACCACTATAAGGTGTCAACAGACCGATAATCTCATTAATAGTCGTCGATTTACCAGCACCATTGAGACCAATCAAACCAACCAACTGCCCGCTTTCAACAGTAAAGGACACATCTTTCAAGACAGGAACATGAACATAGCCACCTGTCAGGTTTTTAATTTCTAACATATTTTCTCCAAATCTGGTATAATGTAGCTATATTATATCAAAATTCAATACAGTAGAGGTAGATTTTATGTCAGATTGCATTTTTTGTAAAATCATTGCAGGGGAAATTCCTGCTTCAAAAGTATATGAAGATGAGCAGGTTCTTGCCTTTCTTGATATCTCTCAAGTAACACCAGGACACACCTTGGTCGTACCAAAAGAGCACTATCGCAATCTTTTGGAAATGGACGCCACTAGCGCCAGCCAACTCTTTGCCCAAGTGCCAACAATTGCTCAAAAAGTCATGAAAGCTACCAAGGCTGCTGGCATGAATATCATTGCCAACTGTGAAGAAATCGCAGGGCAAACCGTCTTTCATACCCACGTTCACCTCGTGCCTCGTTACAGTGTGGACGATGACCTCAAGATTGATTTTATCGCCCACGAACCAGACTTTGACAAACTCGCTCAAGTCGCTGAAACCATCAAAAACGCCTAAGGAGTTGCCATGAAATTATCTAATCTACTGCTATTTGCAGGAGCTGCAGCTGGAAGTTATCTGGTCACAAAAAATCGCCAAACCATCACAGATGAAGTCTTGAATACCACTGACCGCGTTCAAGCTATCAAGGACGATGTAGATATTATCCAAAATAGCCTGCAAATCATCGACCAACAAAAAGAACTCATCAAGGAATACCAAGAAGACCTAACGTACAAGTTTAAGGTCTTGGAAAAGGATATCCAGACTAGACTAGCTGTGATTAAAGAAACACAGGAAATCGAAGATAAGTAAAAAGAGCCCAACGGCTCTTTTTTAAAAGGTAAACAAGTTATATCCCATCAACTATACATCATAATTTAGGCAACTCATACTCAATAAAAATCAAAGAGCAAACTAGAAAGCTAGGCGCAGGCTGCTCAAAACATCGTTTTGAGGTTGTGGATAGAACTGACGAATTCAGTAACATATATACGACAAGCCGACGCTGACGTGGTTTGAAGAGATTTTTGAAGAGTATTATTCACCATTTCATAACTAAATTGAAGACTTTCCCAGGCTTTCCGCCGTAATGAAAACACCTGAAACAGCTTGGTTTCAGGTGTCCGGAAACTTTGAGACCTAGGCTCAAAGTTTAGGTATAGAACTTCAAAGAAGGTCGCTACCGTCCGTCATTACTTAGAAAAGTCTTAAAAAATCTATAAAGTAAAAAGAGCCCGACAGCTCTTTTTGCTTTATTCTCCTTCAAAGGCATCTTTAATATGGTCAAAGAATCCCTTTTTCTTTGGATTGACTTTCAAATCACCAGCAGCTGCGAATTCTTTAAGCGCTGCTTTTTGGCGGTCGTTCAAGCCTGTCGGTGTTACGACATTAACGGTAACATATTGGTCACCAACTGCACCACCACGAAGACTCGGAGCTCCTTTGCCACGTAGGCGGAATTTCTTACCAGTCTGAGTTCCCTCTGGGATAACCAATTCAACATCACCGTGAACAGTTGGAATATCAACTGTATCACCAAGAGCCGCTTGGACAAAGTTGAGGTTGAGATTGTAGAAGATAGTGGTTCCTTCACGTTCAAACTTGTCGCTGGCTTCCACAGAAACCACTACATACAAGTCACCATAAGGTCCACCGTTAAATCCAGCTTCACCTTGACCGGCTAGGCGAATTTGTTGACCAGTTTCCACACCAGCAGGGATTTTCACATGTACGCTATGAGCTTGTTTCTCATGGCCTGTTCCGTGACAGGTTGTACATGGATCTTTGATTTCTTTTCCGCGACCGTGACAAACATCACAGGTTACTTGGCGACGCATCATACCAAGCGGAGTCTGCGTATCAACGTTAATGACACCAGCGCCATGACAGCGTCCACAAGTGACTGGACTTGTTCCTGGCTTAGCACCAGAGCCATTACATGTACGACAGCTTGCTTCACGGTTATACTTGACTTCTTTTTCAGCTCCAAAAATAGCTTCTTCAAAGGTCAAGTTCACACGATACTGGAGGTCATCTCCTTGACGAGGAGCGTTTGGATTGCGCGAAGCACCGCCTCCGCCGAAGAAACTTGAGAAAATATCCTCAAAACCACCGAAGCCACCTGCCCCGTTGAAACCGCCGAAACCACCAGCTCCACCAAATCCACCGTTGGCTCCAGCCGCACCATATTGGTCATAGGCTGCACGTTTTTGGTCGTCACTCAAAGTCTCATAGGCTTCTTGAACTTCCTTGTATTTTTCCTCAGCACCAGGCTCCTTGTTGATATCTGGGTGGTATTTTTTAGAAAGCTTACGATAAGCCTTTTTGATCTCGTCTGCCGAAGCGTTTTTTGACACCCCCAGACGATCATAAAATTCAGTATTGTTCATACAAGATACCAAGACCGTAAAATTCGACTGAAAAATAGGAAATCTGACGCTGGAGCGATGCTCCTAGGCAGATTTCTCTTTTTTCCGAGAATTTAGGTCGGGTTCAATTCCTTTCTGTTATATTAAGTAAGAAATTTGGGAACCCGTGTTCAATTCCCTGAACACATTTGTTCCTTTCTTTCATATTGATGAGACAAAACCCAAACAAATGATATTCCGTCCCTTTTTATCGAAAAACAGAGGCTGGGTTGCAACCTCTGCAAATAAGTAAATTAACTTTATTTTGATTTTAAATATCCTATAAGTACAGAAATATTTATATATTTTTGTCTCTTCTTAGTATTTGCTATAAAATTCCAATAGATTAGAAGGAATACACCGACAACCCAAATCATGCCCATTATAAACGATATTATAAATTCTGGTTTTTGTATGGTTGCTGATACTAGTGCTGATACTAGCGCTGACAACAATACTGAAGTAACAAAATTCCTTACCGCTTCATCATTTTTGACACAATTCTCATGTTCAGCTAATATAATTTCTCTATATCTAGCCAAATATACTGCTGGAATATTATCTATAAAATCTTTTGCAGATTCATAACTATCAGCTTTATCACAAAAATCATTATAAAGTTTTCGTGTACTTTTTAGATACTCTTCTGTTAATACACTCATCTTATTTTTCCGTAAACTCTCCGTCTACGACGTCATCGCCTGCGTTTCCTGTTGCTTGTGCACCTTCTGCTCCTGCTTGAGCTTGTTGGGCTGCTGCTGCTTGTTCGTAGAGTTTAACAGCAAGTCCTTGAGCTTTTTCGTTCAATGCTTCAAGTTTTGCTTTCATGTCGTCCAAGTTGTTGTCTTCTTGCGCCTTCTTAAGGTCATCAAGGGCAGCTTGGGCAGCGTCGCGTTCTGCGTCGAAGCCTTTGCCTTCAGTTTCCTTGATAGTCTTTTCAGTCGCAAAGATTGCTTGGTCTACTTCGTTACGAAGGTCCACTTCTTCTTTACGTTTCTTATCTGCTTCAGCGTTTGCTTCTGCATCTTTCATCATGCGGTCGATTTCTTCGTCAGTCAAACCAGAGTTCGATTGGATCACAATTGTTTGTTCTTTTTGAGTTCCAAGGTCTTTGGCCTTAACAGATACGATACCGTTCTTGTCAATGTCAAATGTTACTTCGATTTGAGGAATTCCACGAGGTGCAGCTGGGATGTCTGTCAATTGGAAGCGTCCAAGAGTCTTGTTATCTGCTGCCATTGGTCGTTCACCTTGAAGAACGTGGATATCAACGGCTGGTTGGTTGTCTGCCGCAGTTGAGAAGACTTGTGATTTAGATGTTGGAATTGTTGTGTTACGGTCGATGAGTTTTGTGAAGACACCACCCATTGTTTCGATACCAAGTGACAATGGTGTTACATCAAGAAGGACAACGTCTTTGACATCACCAGTGATGACACCACCTTGGATAGCAGCGCCCATGGCAACTACTTCATCAGGGTTTACTGATTTGTTTGGTTCTTTACCAGTTTCAGCTTTAACAGCTTCTACAACGGCTGGGATACGAGTTGAACCACCAACAAGGATCACTTCGTCGATTTCTGACAAGCTCAAACCTGCATCTGAAAGGGCTTGACGAACTGGAACTTTTGTACGTTCTACAAGGTCACGAGTCAAATCGTCAAATTTCGCACGAGTCAAGGTCATTTCCAAGTGAAGAGGTCCAGCTTCACCAGCAGTGATGAATGGTAAGCTGATTTGTGTTGAAGTTACACCAGAAAGGTCTTTCTTCGCTTTTTCAGCTGCATCTTTCAAACGTTGCATTGCCATCTTGTCAGTAGACAAGTCAATACCGTTTTCTTTCTTGAATTCTGCTACCAAGTAGTCAATGATTTTTTGGTCAAAGTCGTCACCACCAAGTTTGTTGTCCCCTGCAGTTGACAATACATCGAAGACACCGTCACCCAATTCAAGGATAGATACGTCGAATGTACCACCACCAAGGTCAAATACCAAGATTTTTTCTTCTTTGTCAGTCTTGTCCAAACCGTAAGCAAGGGCTGCTGCTGTTGGTTCGTTGACGATACGTTCTACTTCAAGACCAGCGATTTTACCAGCGTCTTTTGTTGCTTGACGTTGAGCATCGTTAAAGTAAGCTGGAACTGTAATAACTGCTTTGGTTACTTTTTCACCAAGGTAGTCTTCAGCGTAGCCTTTCAAGTATTGAAGGATCATAGCTGAGATTTCTTGTGGAGTGTATTCTTTTCCGTTTGCAGAAACTTTTTCAGAAGTTCCCATCTTAGATTTGATAGAGATGACTGTATCTGGGTTTGTAACTGCTTGACGTTTTGCAGCATCACCAACGATAATTTCGCCGTTTTTGAATGAGACTACAGATGGAGTTGTGCGGTTTCCTTCTGGGTTTGCGATGATTTTTGATTCAGTTCCTTCAAGAACTGCTACTGCTGAGTTTGTTGTACCTAAGTCAATACCGATAATTTTAGACATGTGTTTTTCTCCTTGTTAGTTAATTTTCTTTTTTTATATTTCCCTTAAGTGGTGGGGACGTGAGCAACTCCCTTCGGGATTTCATCACTTATTTTTGAGCCTATTGTCTCAAAAATCCCCTATTTCAGTAGCAAAAGCTACTGAAACTTTTACCACGGCGGGAAATATCTTCCTTGCAAGCCTCCGGCTTGCCTCTTATCTTTCTTCATAGTTTATTGTCGTTTCGGACAAGTTTTCTATTATGTAAATTGCGACACGAGAAGTCGAAATCGATTTTATTTCGACGACGAGTTAATAAGGAGGCTAGGCAAATGCCATAGCGATTGCCATTTTCTGACGAGTTGCTTTAGCTACCGTCAGAATTGCCGAATCGAACACGCCCTAAGCTCTGAGTAAAAAAGATAGATTTTCTTGTGTTCATCGAACACTTCGTCAATCTCCTATTTTTACTGTGAGCTTTTTACGGGCTTTGTATCTTAGTTATACACCACTACCATTGCTGGGCGTAGGATGCGGTCATGGAGTTTGTAGCCTTTTTGGAAAACTTGGGCGATGGTATCTGCTGGGTGTTCATCGTCTGCTGGGAGAGTTTGGATGGCCATATGATAGTTATGGTCAAATTCGCCGTCAGCTGCGATTTCTTCGATTCCTTCTTCTTTCAAAGCGTGAATCAAGCTTTCTTGAACCATCTCCAATCCTTTTTTGACATCATCTGTCAAACCTTCAACTGCGAGTGCACGCTCAAGATTGTCGAGTGATGGCAAGATTGCTTTTGCTAAGTCCTGGCTACGATAACGTTGCAAGTTTTGACGCTCTTCATTGGCACGGCGTTGGATATTTTGCATTTCCGCATGAGCGCGAAGGTATTTATTTTCGAACTCATCTGCACGTTCATTTGCCAAATCCAACTCATATTTCTCAGGAGTTGTTTCTTCTACCGTTTCCACAACTTCCTCTTCTTGGACTTCTTCTACTTCTTCATTTTTTATATCTTGGGCCATTTTCGCCTCCTTTAATGATTTCAATCTTAATGTACTTCGTAATGATTACTGCTGAGGTAGCGGTAAAAATCTGTCAACTTCATGGTCAAAACACGGTTGACTACGTTGACTTGGTTGATTAGCTGTTGGTAATCCAGATTGACTGGACCGATAATGGCTAGAATTCCAACTCCCCGATAAGGAATGAGGAACTTGCTACTAATCACCGCTAGGTCTGCTAGACAGGACTCTTGACTGTCTGCAACACGGACATTTTGCATCTGATCTTCACGCAACCCCTCACGAATCTCCAGAGCCACCTTTTGCGGTTGGTCAAAGAACTGATAAGCTGCCAGATTGGCAAAATTCAAGAGATTGACCTTGCCCGCCACCACAATGTTTTCGTTGAACATCTCCTTAAAGATATGTTCAAAGAGATCAATCACATTATCCGTTGTTGTAAAGTAACGCTGGATAATCTGCGGAATCTCCGTCCGAATCTTGTAGTGAATATCTAGAACGGTGTGCCCGAGGAAACGTTCCTGAATGATACTCTTCAGTTTCAGCAAATCTTCCTGCAAGAAGTTCCTTGGAATCAGAAACTGACTGGTAACCGTTCGCGACTCGTCTAGGGTGAATACTGCCAAGGCTGTATGTTGCCCCAAAACAACGATATCAAAGGCTGTCAAACGTTGCCTGCTCGGCTCAACATCCAGTGCCACTACCGTACAGCCACTCAGGTCTGTCAGTAGATTAGCAGCTTCTTGCAGAATATCCTCCAGTTTGAAGAATTCCTGATCAAAGGCTTTGACAATCTCATATACCTCATTTTCAGCCAGTTGATCAAAATCCAGTGAGTGTTTTACATAGTACTGAAAACCAGCAATACTTGGCATCCGACCGCTTGAAGTATGAGCCTTTTCAAGCAAACCTTGCTTTTCTAGAGCCGCCATGTCATTACGAATGGTTGCACTGCTAGAGTTAATAGACTCTTGCAAGGCTTTGGATCCGACAGGTTCGTGCGTTTTGGTAAAGATGTCAATAATCAGATTTAAAATATCCTGCTGACGCTCTGTAACCATCTCATCACTCCTCTCTGTCTGATAAATTAGCACTCGATACGTTCAAGTGCTAACTTATGATTCTATTATACACCCTTAGAAGAGAATGTCAAGATAAAAATTCAAAAAATTAGCACTCTTTTATCAAGAGTGCTAAAAATCAGTCTGAAGACCTAGAACCCTACCTTCCATCTACTCGGTATTTACTTTTTAGTCTGAAATAACCATAGATTAGATAAGAAATCATAAAGGCATATAGAGCAAAAATAACAAAGAAAGATTGCGACAGTTCTTCTCGAAACAAACTCATACAAACAACAAAACCTCCTAAGAAAGTAGCTGCACATGAACGAAGTCTATATCGCATAACTTCCCACCTGAGATTATTACTCATATAGACTTGATCCTCTGAAAGTATATCAGAAGCCAATTTACGAAGAATCGAACAAAAACCTGCTCCTATCAATTCCCAACCTCTATTTCTAAAATCTTGCAGTTCATGCTTATATTTTTTAAGAAATCTAGAATCATAGATACGGTAGATGACATCGTCTGGTTGACATTGGTCAAGATAGAACAAACCAAAACGACCCGTTCTATATCTCCAACCTTTCAAATGCATCTCATGCAAATACTCTTCTTCCTTGTCCAAATCAACAATGGTGAAAATCCGAAATTCTACTCTGCTATTCATTGTCTTACCCCAAAATTAGAAAACATGCCTGGTGTTATTTATTAGATAATTCTTTCCACTTTTGACTCAATCTCCAAAAAATATAAGAAATCTGAACCGCAAAAACTATCAATAAAACCCAATCTATTATGAAAATCAAAAATACTTCCCAACTGAAAGAACTAGCTCCACTGACAAACTTTGAGAAAACCGGTAGTAGAGCTAAAAAGAGAAGCAAAATAGGAAGCATCCGCCTCGTTAAAATCCGTTTGGCATAAAAAAATCTTTATTTAAACGAAAATATTATGGCAAAATTTACGCCAGTTTTTGAACGGCTGATGTAGATATTTTATACTTTCAAAATGTTTAAATGTGATTATTTATTTTTGAAAAATAGCTCACCAGCCCGACTGAAAGTGCTTATAGAATGATAATAAGTCGCCTGCCGAAAACAGTGAAAAATAGCGGTGTTATGCGGAGATAATCTGACGCGATGCGAAAATATATTGCATACTTATTTTCAACAATTTAGCAGAGTATTTTTATAAGTGTGATATAATAGAAGTATAATTTGTTCTGATAGTTTATTTTATGGAGAAGTAGATTTTTAGAATGCGGAGGGTTCAATATGGTTGAGTTTATAAAGTCTAAGAAAGAAATGAGTGAGGAGGATATTAAAGCAAATTTCATCACTCCTGCTATTGTAGCCAAAGGATGGAAAAATGGTGAGCATATCGCTTACGAAGAATACTTCACTGATGGTCGAATTGAAGTTAGAGGAGATAAGGCTCGTCGTAAAGAAGGAAAAAAATCAGACTATTCACTGTATTACCAATTTGGAACTCGAATTGCAATTGTTGAGGCAAAGGATAATAAACACAGCGTTCGAGCAGGATTACAACAAGCTATTGAATATGGAGAGATTTTAGATGTTCCATTTGTTTATTCTTCGAATGGTGATGGCTTTATTGAACACGACCGTATCACGAGAGAAGAACGTGAGCTGGAGTTAGACGAATTCCCTACTCGTGAAGAATTATTTTCTCGTATGACGAAGGAAAAAGGATTGACGTACGAAATTACAGAAGCTATCTCAACTCCATACTATACAGACGCCTTCTCAATGAAAACGCCACGCTATTATCAGCAAATAGCTATCAACCGTACTATTGAAACAGTTGCCAGAGGACAAAAACGAGTAATGTTTGTGATGGCAACAGGAACGGGGAAAACGTTCATGGCTTTTCAAATTATTCATCGCCTTCGAAAAGCTGGTTTGGCTAAACGAGTTTTATTCTTAGCAGATAGAAACATCTTAGTAGACCAAACGATGGCTGAAGACTTTAGGCCATTCGAAAAGGTAATGACGAAAATTACACCAAAACTTTTGACTGCTCCTGAAAAATTAAATTCTTTTGAAATTTATCTAGGGCTTTATCAGCAACTAACTGGTGAAGATGGAACTGAAACACATTATCAAAAATTTGACAAAGACTTCTTTGATTTAATCGTAATTGATGAAGCGCACCGTGGTTCAGCTAAGGAAGACAGTAACTGGCGTAAGGTGATTAATTATTTCAGTTCTGCGACACAGATTGGGATGACCGCTACTCCTAAAGAAACCAAGAATGCTTCCAATACGGAATACTTTGGTGAGCCAATCTATACTTATAGTTTAAAACAGGGAATCGAGGATGGTTTTTTGGCTCCATATCGTGTTATGAGGGTTAATTTAGATGTGGATGTGGATGGTTATCGTCCAGAAACTGGAAAAGTTGATGCTAACGGACAATTAATAGAAGATAGGTACTACGGCAGGAAAGATTTTGACAAAACCATTGTCATTGATGATAGAACGCAAAGAGTTGCCAAGTTTGTTTCTGATTATATGAAGCAAAACAATGCACGATTTGATAAAACAATTGTTTTTTGTATTGATATTGACCATGCCGAGCGAATGCGTGCTGCACTTGTAAAAGAGAATCTAGACTTAGTCCAAGAAGACTATCGTTATGTCATGCAAGTAACTGGTGACAACGCTGAAGGAAAAGCTCAACTGGATAACTTTATGGATGTCAATTCTAATTTTCCCGCTATTGTAACAACGTCTAAATTATTAACGACAGGAGTTAATGCTAAAACATGTCGTTTGATTGTTTTAGACTCTAATATCCAATCCATGACTGAATTTAAACAAATTATTGGTCGTGGCACACGTCTTTATCCTCAAAAGGGGAAAGAATTTTTTACGATTATTGATTTTCGAAATGTTACCAATTTGTTTGCTGACCCTGATTTTGATGGTGAACCAGTGAAGGTTCTGGAAACGGGCGCAAAAACAAACAATGGTACTACACCTGGTTTTGTAAACGAAGGTGGTGACCCAGTAGAAAAATATATCGTTACAGACAAGCAGGTTACCATTCTTAATTCTACTGTTCAAGTATTGGATGAAAACGGGAAACTGATTACCGAAAGCCTGACCGACTACACTCGGAAGAATATCTTAGGTAGCTACGCCACTTTGAACGATTTTATCACAGTTTGGCATACGGCGGATAAAAAGAAGCTTATCTTAGACGAACTTTATAAAAAAGGAGTTTATCTAGATGCTATTCGAGAGTCGGAGGGAATATCAGAACAAGAAATCGATGATTTTGATTTACTCCTAAAACTTGCCTATGGTCAAAAAGAATTAACCAAAACGGAACGTATCAATAAACTCAAACAAAGCGGATATTTATATAAATATAGTGAGGAAGCGCGTGCTGTTTTGGAAATTTTACTGGACAAATACATGGATAAAGGTATTGGAGAACTCGAAAGCATTGAAACATTAAAACTTCCAGAATTTCAGATATATGGTGGAACCTTCAAAATCATCAATACTTATTTTGGAGATAAAAAACGATATTTACAAGCAATTAAAGAATTGGAGAAAGAGCTATTTACAGTAGCTTAATGAAAGGAAAGTATGTCAATTACATCATTTGTAAAAAGAATTCAAGATATCACTCGAAACGATGCTGGTGTTAATGGTGATGCTCAACGTATTGAGCAAATGTCTTGGTTATTATTCTTAAAAATTTATGATAGCCGTGAAATGGTTTGGGAATTAGAAGAAGACGAGTATGAGTCAATTATCCCAGAGGAATTAAAATGGCGGAATTGGGCTCATGCTCAAAATGGAGAGCGGGTATTGACAGGCGATGAATTACTTGATTTTGTCAATAACAAGTTATTCAAAGAGTTGAAAGAGCTTGAAATAACTTCAAATATGCCTATTCGAAAAACGATTGTTAAATCAGCTTTTGAAGATGCGAACAACTATATGAAAAATGGCGTCTTGTTACGCCAAGTCATCAATGTTATTGATGAAGTTGATTTCAATAGCCCTGAAGATCGTCATTCGTTTAATGATATTTACGAAAAAATTCTTAAAGATATTCAAAATGCTGGAAATTCAGGAGAATTTTATACGCCACGTGCAGCGACTGATTTTATTGCCGAAGTTCTTAACCCAAAACTTGGAGAATCAATGGCAGACCTTGCTTGCGGAACAGGAGGCTTCTTGACTTCGACTCTGAACCGTTTAAGTAGTCAACGTAAAACTAGTGAAGATACCAAAAAATATAATACAGCTGTTTTTGGTATTGAAAAGAAAGCATTTCCTCATCTTTTAGCAGTTACAAATCTGTTTCTTCACGAAATTGATGACCCTAAAATTGTTCATGGAAATACTTTGGAGAAAAATGTTCGTGAATATACGGATGATGAAAAATTTGACATTATTATGATGAATCCACCTTTTGGAGGGTCAGAATTAGAAACAATAAAAAATAACTTTCCAGCAGAATTACGGAGTTCTGAAACAGCTGATTTATTTATGGCTGTCATTATGTATCGTTTGAAAGAAAATGGTCGTGTTGGAGTTATTTTACCTGATGGTTTTCTATTTGGTGAAGGTGTAAAAACTCGCTTGAAACAAAAACTGGTAGATGAGTTCAACTTGCATACGATTATTAGGTTGCCTCATAGTGTCTTTGCACCGTATACAGGAATCCATACGAACATTCTTTTCTTTGATAAAACAAAGAAAACAGAAGAAACTTGGTTTTATCGTTTAGATATGCCAGATGGTTATAAAAATTTCTCGAAAACTAAGCCGATGAAGTCAGAACACTTCAATCCTGTTCGTGACTGGTGGGAAAATCGTGAAGAGATTCTGGAAGGTAAGTTCTACAAATCTAAATCATTTACACCTAGTGAATTGGCTGAGTTGAATTATAATTTAGACCAGTGTGGCTTTCCAAAAGAGGAAGAGGAAATCTTAAATCCCTTTGAGTTGATTCAGAATTATCAAGCGGAAAGAGCAACTTTAAATCATAAGATTGATAATGTATTAGCTGATATTTTGCAGTTGTTGGAGGACAAATAATGACACCAGAACAACTTAAAGCAAGTATTCTCCAAAGAGCGATGGAAGGGAAATTAGTGCCGCAAAATCCCAATGACGAACCTGCAAGTGAATTATTAAAGAGAATTAAAGCTGAAAAAGAAAAACTTATCAGTGAAGGAAAAATCAAACGAGATAAAAAGGAAACTGAGATATTTCGTGGTGATGATGGGAAACATTATGGGAAGTTTGCTGATGGAAGTACTCAAGAAATTGATGTTCCTTATGATATTCCTGATACTTGGGAGTGGGTGAGGTTTTCTACATTGGTTGAAATTGTCAGAGGTGGCTCTCCACGACCAATCAAAGATTATCTTACTTCCGAAGTAGATGGAATAAATTGGATAAAAATAGGTGATACTGAAAAGGGTGAAAAGTATATAAATAATGTTAAAGAAAAAATCAAAAAATCAGGGCTTAACAAAACTAGATTTGTAAAAAAAGGTACATTTTTGTTAACTAATTCTATGAGTTTTGGTAGACCTTATATTTTGAATGTTGATGGTGCAATACACGATGGATGGTTGGCTATTTCGAACTATGAAAACTCATTAAATAGAGATTACCTATTCTATATTCTTTCATCAAATGTAGTTTATTCTCAATTTTTATCTCTAATTAGTGGAGCTGTTGTGAAAAACTTGAATAGTGATAAAGTTGCTTCTATTCTAATCCCACTCCCACCCCTTCCTGAACAATCCAGAATCGTTGATAAAATCGAACAATTTTTCGCCCATATTGACGCACTAATTTAGTATAATAGTTTTACGTGCGGTGGAATTTCTATCAAACATAAGATAGGAGTTTTACGTTGAAAGAATTTGAATTACATTTGAAGAAAGCTGGTTTAGCTGAAAATACTGTGCGTTCGTACCTTTATGGTGTTCGATTTTTCTTGGAGAATTATGAACTCAAAATGGAAGATTTATTTGAATACAAGGGATATTTATTAGACAATTTTAAACCTAAAACTGTCAATTTGCGACTACAAGGAGTAAATAAATATCTGACTTTTATTGGTCATGATGATTTGAAATTAAAATTTGTCAAAGTACAGCAAAAACCGTTTTTAGAAGATGTCATTAGCCATGCTGATTACCTTTTTCTTAAACGTAGTTTGAAAAAAGATGGTATTTTAAAATGGCATTTTGTCGTTTGGTTTTTAGGTGCAACTGGGGCTCGTGTAAGTGAGCTTATTAAACTAAAAGTAGAGCATGTAGAAATCGGTTATTTTGACATTTACTCAAAAGGTGGTAAAATTCGTAGACTGTACATTCCTAAAAAATTAAGAAATAGTTGTCTTAGTTGGTTAGAATCAGAAAATCGCCGAAGTGGTTATTTATTTTTGAATAAATTTAATGAACCAATTACAGCAAGAGGAGTTGCTCAACAGTTAAAAAATTATGCTGATAAATACAAAATGAATCCTAAAGTAATTTACCCTCATTCTTTTAGACATTTATTTGCTAAGAATTTTTTATCGAAGTATAATGATATTGCCTTGCTTGCAGATTTGATGGGACACGAAAGTATAGAAACTACTCGAATTTATCTAAGGAAAACAGCTACTGAACAACAAAATATTGTAGATAAAATTGTTAATTGGTAAAAAAATAACAGGTGGTCAAATTGACCATCTGCTATTTTTTTGTGATTATGGCTCTTATTAT